>CANQHY010000043.1 GCA_947623975.1 uncultured Bacilli bacterium | reverse complement strand
GCAGCTGTTAAAAAACGTGAAGATACTCACAGAATGGCAGAAGCTAATAAAGCATTTGCACATTATCGTTGGTAGGAAAGGAATTAAATTATGGCACGAGAAACATCTTTATTAATGACAAGAAATATTGGTATAATGGCTCATATTGATGCTGGTAAAACAACATGTACTGAGCGTATACTATTCCATACAAAAAAAATCCATAAGATTGGTGAAACCCATGATGGAGCTAGTCAAATGGACTGGATGGAACAAGAACAAGAACGTGGAATAACAATTACTTCTGCAGCAACAACTGCTTATTGGAAGAAATACAGATTGAATATAATTGATACACCAGGACACGTAGATTTTACTGTTGAAGTTAGCCGTAGTTTAAGAGTACTTGATGGTGCAGTAGCATTACTAGATGCCCAAGCTGGAGTAGAACCACAGACTGAAACAGTTTGGAGACAAGCAACTGAATTTAAAGTACCAAGGATAATATTTGCTAACAAAATGGATAAAATGGGGGCAGATTTTGTTTATAGTTTAGGGACAATTGAATCTAGACTAGGTGTTAATGCTAAGCCAATACAATGGCCTATTGGATCAGAAAGCGATTTTAATGGTGTTATTGACTTAGTCACAATGAAAGCATATCATTACGATGGTCAACAAGAAGAAAATGCTGAAGAAATCGAAATTCCAGCAGAATTAAGAAAAATTGCTGAGGAAAAAAGAGCTGATTTGATTGAAGCAGTAGCAGAATATGACGATGAAGTAATGGAAAAATATCTAGAAGGAGAAGAACTTTCTACTGAAGATATTAAAAAATGTATTAGAAAAGGAACTCTTGAAGTTAAATTTTTCCCAGTGATGTGTGGTACAGCTTTAGGTAATATGGGTATAAAGTTATTACTTGATGCAGTTATCGATTATCTACCATCACCACTTGATATTGAGTCTATAAAGGGAACGGATTTAAATGGAAATGAAACAGTAAGACACCCTAGCGATGATGAACCATTTAGTGCTTTAGCGTTCAAGGTTATGACCGATCCATTTGTTGGAAGATTAACTTTCTTCCGTGTATATTCAGGACACTTGAGTAGTGGTTCTTACACACTTAACTCTACTAAGGATGAAAAAGAACGTATTGGTCGTATCTTATTGATGCATGCTAATAATCGTACTGAAATAAGTGAGGTTTATACAGGTGATATAGCAGCTGCAGTTGGTCTTAAAAATACTACAACCGGAGATACTTTGTGTGATGAAAAAAAACCAGTTATTCTTGAATCTATGGAATTCCCTGAACCAGTTATCCAACTTGCTGTGGAACCAAAATCTAAAGCAGATCAAGAAAAAATGGGAATAGCTCTTCAAAAATTAGCTGAAGAGGATCCTACATTTAAAGTTCATACTGATCATGAAACTGGTCAGACAGTTATTGCTGGAATGGGAGAACTTCATCTTGATGTTTTAGTAGATAGAATGAGAAGAGAATTCTCTGTTGAATGTAATGTTGGTAAACCACAAGTTGCATATCGTGAGACTATTAAAAAGGCTGCTGATTGTGAAGGTAAATATATTAAACAATCTGGTGGTCGTGGACAATATGGACACGTTTGGGTTAAATTCGAACCAAATCCTGACAAAGGATACGAATTTGTCGATGCAATTGTTGGAGGAGTTGTTCCACGTGAATATATTCCAGTAACAGATAAAGGATTACAAGAAGCACTAGCTTCAGGAGTTTTAGCAGGATATCCTATGATAGACGTAAAATGTACTCTATTTGATGGATCATATCACGATGTTGACTCAAGCGAAATGGCTTTTAAGATCGCTGCATCACTTGCTTTGAAAGAAGCTAAAAATAAATGTAACCCAGTACTTCTAGAACCAATAATGAAAGTTGACGTAACTGTACCTGATGAATATTTTGGTAATGTTATGGGAGATCTTACATCACGTCGTGGAAGACCACTTGGGCAAGAATCAAGAGGAAATGCAATACAATTATCAGCAATGGTACCTCTTGCCGAAATGTTTGGTTATGCTACATCTTTAAGAAGTAATAGCCAAGGAAGAGGAAACTTTATTATGACATTTGATCATTATGAAGAAGTACCAAAAAATATTGCAGACGAAATAATTAAAAAAAGTGGAAATTAGTTAGCCTTTGAAATTTGTAATAACAGAAATTATTAGGTTTTCTGATTATTAAAAAATAGTTGATAATTTATCAATTATTAGATAAAATATAATAGTAATATTAAAAGGAGGAAAAATAGATGGCAAAACAAAAATATGAACGTACAAAGCCACATGTTAATATTGGTACTATTGGACACGTTGACCATGGTAAAACAACATTAACTGCAGCTATTACAAAAAGACAATCAGAAAAATTTGGTGGAGAATTTGTTGATTATGCTAATATCGATAAGGCTCCAGAAGAAAGAGCACGTGGTATTACAATCAATACTGCACACGTTGAATATCAAACAGCAACTCGTCACTACGCACACGTTGACTGTCCAGGACATGCCGATTATGTAAAAAACATGATCACTGGTGCTGCTCAAATGGATGGTGCAATCCTAGTTATTGCAGCAACTGACGGACCTATGGCACAAACTCGTGAGCATATCCTATTGTCTCGTCAAGTTGGTGTACCAAGAATGGTAGTATTCATGAACAAATGTGATCAAGTTGATGATCCTGAACTACTTGATTTAGTAGAAATGGAAATTCGTGATTTGTTAAATGAATACGGATTCGATGGAGATAATACTCCAATCATCCGTGGATCTGCATTAAAAGCTCTTGAAGGAGATGCTGATGCCGTTAAAGCAATTGATGAATTAATGGATGCAGTAGATTCATGGATTCCAACTCCTGAACGTGATAATGATAAACCATTCTTAATGAGCATTGAGGATGTATTCACAATCACAGGACGTGGAACTGTTGTTACAGGACGTGTTGAACGTGGACAATTGAAACTTAATGATACAGTTGAAATTGTTGGTATCAGACCTACTAAATCAACAGTTGTAACAGGAATTGAAATGTTCCATAAACAATTAGACTATGCTGAAGCAGGAGATAATGCTGGAGTATTACTACGTGGAATTGCTCGTGAAGAGGTAGAACGTGGACAAATTCTTGCTAAACCAGGAACAGTTACTCCACATAAGAAATTCAAAGCTGAAGTTTACGTTCTTTCTAAAGAAGAAGGAGGACGTCATACTCCATTCTTTGCAAACTATCGTCCACAATTCTATTTCAGAACAACAGATGTTACTGGTGTGATTGAACTAGAACCTGGCGTAGACATGGTTATGCCTGGTGATAATGTTTCAATAACTGTTGAACTTATTCACCCAATCGCTATTGAAAATGGTACTAAATTCTCTATCCGTGAAGGTGGAAGAACTGTTGGTGCTGGTAGCGTTAGCGAGATTATTGAATAATAATAAAATTAAGACTTCGTTGCGAAGTCTTTTTCTATTTTAAATATTAAAAAATTATGAAATATATTATATATTTTTAAAGGAATGACTGAATTTATTTAGTCATTCCTCATTTTTTAACAAAATAATTTACGAAATTTATTATATTTTAAAATTAGTTCTATCTTTAACTGATGCTAAATATAAGTTATACATAGTTCGGTTAGTCATTATCCCAAATTCACCTATATATTCTATCACATTTCCTCTTAGTGAAAGCCTAGATTCATTGATACCATACAATGGATTTTTAACTTTATCAAAATTACCAGTAATTGCACCAAAATAGAATGTTCTAAAGTTACTACTAGAATAGTTTTCGAGTATTTTCCACCTAAGTAATGAAATTGCAGGAATATTGTATTCTTTAAGGTAACCCTCTTCAAAAATTTCTACATTATTGCCATTTTTAGAAACTAGGCAATATGCAATTACTTTTCCGTCAGGAAAGTCTTTTAATGTTTGTGTAGATTTTACGAGATGCTCTTTGTATGAATTTATAATTTTATCCGATTCCATTTTTTGATTTAAAGTTTTATGAATGTTCTTACCTCTTCCATTTTTTTCTTGGATTATTTTATTTAGAATCTCATTTTTACCGATTTCTCTTTCATATAAAATTTTGCTATTGTTTACATATCTTTCTGAATTTATTCTAGCCACATATATCTCAATATTTTCGTTATTGAGTAACAAATTTTTATAAAATTCAATTGGTTTATGCGAAGAGTTTTTAGCAATTTCATAGATTAAATCTATATTCTTTGTATCATCACGCAATATGTCTAAACCTAATTTTGCTGCTTTTCTAAGTTTTGTTCTAGTTCTCTTGTCAATGTTTGAAAGAAGTGTTTTGGCATTTATTGGCAACGTAGTAATAGCATACCACCTTGGTAGTATCCCTTCAAAATAAAGGTTTTCGCCTCTGTATTCAAAATTGCATTTTCGCATAATTAATTCTCTTATGTTTTTTGCATATGGATTAGCTTTTATAACATCGCCACCATGTAATATGGCATCTAACTTTTTATCAACCCCGCTACTTTCTTCTTTAAAATTTCCGTGTTTGTTTCTAACTGACATTATTATTGGTGGATCCATTGTGAACGCCATTATTTTTCTATTACATAAATATTCTTTGAGAAATCGCAATGCTGTTTCTAGAAATTTGTAATCATCGTAATCAATAAGTGGACCGCGAGGTGCGTAAGATATACTTTGTCCAAGATAGACGTTCATTATCAACAGTAAAGTACAACCTTTTATACTGCCACCGTCTTCAAATCCTAGATATAAAACATCGTATCCCAATGTTTTTGCGGCATTACCAAAATTGGATGTTTGCCATAAATTAGCATACTCATGATCTTTAGCGTAATTATCAAATTCTTCTGGTTCAAGTTTAACTATTTTCATAATGCCTCCCACTATATGAGCATTATAACATAATTTAATTGAATTTGAAATATTATGTAGTATAATTTTGATAGGAGTGATAATATGTTTGAAAACAACAAAATATTAATTCTTGGTTTTGCAAGGAGTGGTTATGAGGCCGCTAAATTTCTTGCTAAAAGAGGGAATAAAATAATACTTAATGATGCAAAAAGTGAGCATGACCAAGATAAAATAGATGAATTAAAAAATTTAGGTGTAGAGATAGTTTTGGGTGGTCATCCTGATGATTTGTTAGATAAGACATTTGATTATCTTATAAAAAATCCTGGTGTTCCGATAGATCACAAATATGTATTAAAAGCTCACGAATTAGGAATAGAGGTAATTAATGAGGTTGAAATGGCTTATAGACTGTTGCCCAAAGACATAGAACTTGTGGCAATAACAGGCACTAATGGAAAAACTACTACTACAACATTAATATATGAAATGTTAAAAAAAGCTGGGAAAAGTGTACACTTGACAGGTAATATAGGTTATCCTTTATGCGGCTTTTTAGATAAAATTCAAAGTGGCGATATAATTGTTATGGAGACCTCTTGTCAACAACTTGAAAACTTAACACAGTTTAAACCAAATATTGCCGTTATGACAAATTTGAGTGAAGCACATATAGATTTTTTAAAAAGTTATGACAACTATAAAAGAGTAAAAGCTAAAATATTCCAAAACCAAACTAAAGATGAAATAGCGATACTTAATATTGAAAATGATGATGTTTTAGAAGTTACTAAAAATATAAAATCAACTGTTAAATATTTTTCTAGTAAAAAACAAATTAATGGTTGTTACATAAAAGATAAGTCGATTTATTATTATGATGAGAAAATAGTTGATTTAAGTGATATAAAACTTATTGGAAATCATAATTATGAAAATATCATGGCAAGTATTATGGTTGTTAAAGAATTAGGTGTGACAAATGACGTAATAGTATCTCTATTAAAAGAATTTAATGGAGTTGAACATAGAAATGAATTTGTAAGAGAACTTAATGGTAGATATTTTTATAATGATTCTAAAGCTACTAATATTAAATCCACTCAAATAGCACTTTCATCTTTTAATAGCCCAATAATAGTGTTGTTAGGTGGTATGGAAAGAGGTCAAAAATTTACAGATTTGAAAGATTATATGTCGATGGTTAAACTCATTGTAGCTTTTGGTGAATGTAATAAAAGAGTTGAAGAATTTGCAAATGAAATGAACATACCAGTAAGAAGGTTTGATAATCTAGATGAATCAGTAAGATATGCTTATGAAAATTCAAATGAAAAAGATGTAATATTGTTAAGCCCAGCTTCTGCGTCTTGGGATCAATATAAGTGCTTTGAAGATAGAGGAAATGAATTTAAAAAAATAGTTAATTCCTTATAATATGACAAATTATTTTTTAAAATAAATATAAAATGAGTTATAAGCTCATTTTTTTAAGGAGGACATATGAATATAAAAGATGTAGTTGCAAGAGAGATATTAGACTCTAGAGGTAACCCTACAGTAGAAGTTGACGTAGTGTTAGAAGATGATACAATGGGTCGCTTTTCTGTACCAAGTGGAGCATCGACAGGTAGTAGAGAGGCTTTAGAATTACGTGATGGCGATCCAAATAGATATTTTGGATTAGGGGTAAGTCGTGCTGTAGATAATGTCAATAATATAATAAAAGAAGAAATTATTGGTCTTGATGCTTATGATCAAAAACAAATAGATGAAAAGTTAATAAAATTAGATAACACAATTAATAAAAGTAAATTAGGAGCAAATGCAATCTTAGGAGTATCGGCTGCAGTGTTAAAAGCTTCGGCTGCTTCTCAAAAATTACCTTTGTTTAAGTATGTTGGTGATGGTACAAAAATGCCTATTTTAATGGTTAATATAATCAATGGTGGTAAACATGCTGATAATGATATAGATTTTCAAGAGTTTATGATAGTACCTCTTAACAATAGTGCTAAACAAAGTATAAGGACAGCATCGGAAATTTTTCATAGTTTGAAAAAAATTTTGAAGGATAAAACACTTACTACATCTGTCGGTGATGAAGGAGGTTTTGCTCCAAATTTAAATAGTAATTATGAGGCTTTGGATTTAATTATGGAGGCAATAAATAAAGCCGGGTATACACCGGGAGAGGATGTTAAAATTGCTTTAGATGTTGCTGCTAGTGAAATATATGAAAATGGTGTTTATAAATTTGATAATAAAGAATATACAAAAGAAGAACTTATTGAATATTATTGTGATTTAGTTAATAGATATCCAATTATTTCCATAGAAGATCCTGTCCATGAAGATGATTTTGATACTTTTAGAATAATAACTGAAAAAATAGGAAATAAAGTTCAGCTAGTTGGTGATGATTTGTTTGTTACTAATAAAAAATATCTACAAAAAGGAATAGATAATAAAGCTGGTAATGCAATTTTAATAAAACCAAATCAAATAGGAACAATTACCGAGATGATTGATACGATAAATTTAGCCAAAGATAACAATTACAATTTAATCATGTCACATCGCAGTGGTGAAACAGAAGATGTTACAATTGCAGATTTAGCTGTAGGACTTGGTACAAAATATATAAAAACAGGTAGCATGTCTAGAAGTGAGCGAATTTGTAAATATAACGAACTTATTAGAATAGAGGAAAGAATTTATAAGTAAAGTTAAAGTGAAAAATTAAAAATCTACAATTATTGGGAAGAAATCGATTTGATTTTTTTCTTTTTTTTTGGTATAATTTAGCGAGTAATTCGGGGTGGCAAGGGATATGGATACAAATGTAAAAAATCTAAAAGTTTATACAAGTTCACTTGAAGAGTTAAATGTTCCAAAAATTGAAAGGGAATCTAAATTTTTAGGAGCTGGTTGTCTAGGCTTTGCCTATCTTACTAAAGATAATAAAGTCATTAAACTTTTAGATAGACCAGGGACAAGAAGACAATATGAATTACTCTCTTTTATTAAAAATTTAGAACTACCTAATGCTTACCATATACATGATGTATTATCAAATAAGAAAAATGGAATAAAGTCCTATGGTGGTATTATATATGAATATATAAATAAAGAAAAAGTCAATTTATGGGAAATGCCATCCTCATTCATAGTAGAAAATTTTAAAAAATTATTCGCTCAAGCAATCATTCTCGGCCACAACTGTGTACTAATTGATGATCTTCATATTGGAAATATAATTGTTAACCATGATAGCATAACGACTATTGATTTTGATGAATACTATTTTGACTTAAAAAATGTTACTAGTAGTAACATAGAAAAGATGCGACAGGTTTTAATGGATTTACTGATATTTAATTATCTTGTTTATAATAATGAAAAAGATAAAAATAAAGACCTAATAACTAATAATTTAAAAAAAGTAAAATCATTAGGGGAATTTTCTAATTATAGAAACCTTAATAATTGGTTAAAAAAAGCTAATTAAAATAGTGAGGGATTTATATGGGGGAAGAAATTAAAAATTTAAAAGTATATACTAGTTCTCTTGAAGAAATATTATATTCGGATGTCAAGAAAAATAGTAAACGATTAGATTCTGGATATTATGGAAGAACGTTTATTTTTGGTCAAAATAGAGATAAAGTAATTAAATTATTACGTGAACCTGGTAATAGGAATCAGTATGAAATGCTTTCCTATATAAAAAATTTGAATTTGCCAAATTTTTACCTTATATATGATATTTTATCAAATGAGAAAAGTGGCATTAAAACTTATGCTGGAACGATATCAAAATATTATAAAAGTGAAAATCTTGATTTATGGGAAATGCCATCATCGTTTATTATAGATAATGTCAAAAAACTTTTTGAACAAGCTTCTATTTTGGGAGAGAAAAAGGTTATTATATGGGATATGCATAAAGGTAACTTAGTTGTTAGCAAAGAGGGAATTATTACTATTGATGCTGATGATAACAGATTTAGTGATGAATGTGAAGAGAAAGAAAATATTAATGCTATTAGGGATGCAGTAATTAAGTTGTTGGCCTCTAATTATCTTAAAGGAAAACACGATAATAAAGTTAGTGGAAATGAAATTGTACAAAGGCTACGTAAAGTTAAATCTTTTAACGAATTATCTATATATGAAAAACCTATTGACTGGTTTAATGATAATATTGGTAGTAAGCATAACTAAACTTTTTCTTGTCAATAGTTTGGGAAAATGTCCTAAAAATTTGAAAACATAAGCGGGAAATTTTATTCCAATTTCCTTTATGACAA
>CANQHY010000042.1 GCA_947623975.1 uncultured Bacilli bacterium | reverse complement strand
TATATATTTTTTCGATAGGACATTTTGTTTTATAAATTCTTTTTACAAATTAGGACATTTTGAATTATAAATCACATGTTTTGTCAATAAATATTTGTTTTTGAAATCATCTAAGAATTATATATCTTATATAAGTACAAAATATTAATGTAATTTTTACAGCATTCGGTAAAATGAATTTAAAAAAAACAAGATATTTAAATAATGTCATTTTTATGATAAACTAACATTAAAGTCTGGAGGAGTTATTTATGAAATATGAAGATTTAAGTTTTACGGTAAGAAATAAAGACGGTGATGAGGTTATTTGCGATATTGTTTCAGTCGTACCAAATGAAGAAAATCCTGACGAGCCTTATGTAGTTTTTACTGACTATATGTTAGACGAAAATGATGAATTTGTAATGCAATATGGAAAAGTAATTGAAATGAATGGCGAGTATGTTTTAAAAACTGTAGAAGATGCTAATATAGTAGACAAAATAAAAGATGCTTTAAGTGATGATATTGTTTCTTATGTAAATGAACAGGTACAACAAAATATTCATGAATAATGAAACATTAAGAAACAAAATTGCTGAATTAGGTGATAATTGTCCAGAAGAGGTATTAAAACTTCGTGGAGAATTAATAAAAAAATTAAAAGAAACAATCGCATCAACTAAAGATCTTTCAGTAAAAAACACGTTAAGGTTAGAGTTGAAAGATGAGTTGGAAAAACATAAAGCTCACATCAAGAAAATGAATGGAGTAAAAACGTATAATTTGCCAAAAAAAGTTGGATTAAAAGTTAAAGAAATAGCGACAACTATCAGATTATTCATTGAGAAAAAAGATCTTATTACTAAGGCTAAATCAGTAGTAACTAATACAACTATAAGTTCTTTAATAATAGGAGGAATAACAACTGGGCTAACCGTTTTAACTGGGGGTACTCTGTCTTTGCCGCTGTTAGCATCATTGATTCCAACTATCTCCTATATTGGACTATCAAACATAATACGAGAAGTTATCACTGATACACCATATATGTCATTGTTAAAATCAAATGATACAAAAGAAGAAATGGATAAAAAAACGAAAAAATTTAGTGATAAATATATTTTAAATAATAAAGAATTTTTAAATTTACTACTAGATAAAAGTAAAAAAGATGATAATAATCAATTAATAGATATAAATGAAAAACTTATTATAAAATATAAAGAAATAATAAAAAACGCTCCTAATGAAGAAATAAAAAAAGCACTATCACTAGAATTAGTAAATGTTATGCAGGATTTAAAGAATTGTTTTGAAAAGAAAAAGAGTAATTTTATAAAAGATAAAGAACAAATGACAACAGCAGAATTTGCTAAATTAGAAAAAAGATATTTGCAATTGTGTGCTGATTTGTATAAAGAAGAAAATTTCATTCCGGACGCCTTTAAAAAAGCTTTTCAAAATATAAAGATTAATACAGTAACAATGTATACAGCAAGACTTGTGCTGAGTGCATTTTTTCCATCATTAGCATTTAATAGTCTGAAAGATTTTGTTACTCCATTTATAATAACAGTTTTAAATAATATAACAAATATTGGGGCATTTAAAAATAAAATAAAATTATCAAACACTAAATATAGTGATTCATTAATAAAAATGAATAATCCTGATTTGTTTAGAGAAATTAGTAAAAATAAGCAATTAAGTTTAGCTTAGAAAGGAGTATAAATGGAAACTTTTACAAGAAAAAATGATATTGGCGTAGATATAGAATATACGGTAATAGGGCAATATAAAGATAGGGGAAATATCTATTATATTTACACTGATTTTGTTACTGATGACGGTAACAAATTGGGAATAAGATTATTTGCAGATATAGAAAAAGATAAACAATTAAAAAGACTTGAAAGAGACCAAGAAAAAGAAATAATTTTAAAATTCAGCAAAGATGTACTGACTAGCAAAATAAAGTAAAGTGTAGGTGTTATTTATGAATGAAAAGATGAAAAAATATTATAATTTATTAAATGTAACAAATGAAAATACTAATGAAGACATTTATAAGGCTTACATATCTAAAAAAAATGAATTAATTTCTAAACAAGAAAATAATGAGTTGTCTTTAGAAGATTTTAATAACGAACAAAAGAAATTAGATTTAGCTTATTCTTCGATAATAGTTGATAGATCAAAGAAGCCTAAAACAGAAATTGAAGAAATGAATGACGATCTTAAGAGAACAATGGAAAAAGAATCGGTAAAAAAAGTTACAGTAAAGAGAGGTCGTCTAATTAGAAAGATTAAAGCGGAAATAAAAAAAATTAAAAGTTCTAGTAATCTTAGTGAGGAAGATACTGAAAGGTTAGTTAAATTAGAAGAACAGCTAAGTTACGAATTGGATAATCATAAAAAGCAATTGTCAATAAGATATAAAGAAGAATTTCTAAAAGGTAAAGCAACAGTACCTGCAATTTTCACAACTTTACCAAAGGGGATTAGTTTACAAGTAAAGAAAATTGCAAATTGTATTAATGAATTAAAAATAGCCAAAAGTAATAAAGAAAAGATTTTTAATGTTGCCAGTTTGGCTAAATCCATAGGAATGCTAGTGGCAACACCTGCAATTTTTACAGCTAAGTTTGTCGTCGCACATTGGTATCTATTGTTACTTTTACTATCCATGTTGCCAAAAAAAGGAACAGAAGTAGTTCCTGACAAAATCGAAAAAAAACAACAAAATGAAATAAATATGGAGACAGAAGCAGCAAAAGAATTAGCGACAAATAAAAATATGAAAGAAATAAATGTTTTAGAGGAAAGACTAAAACTAAAGTATGGACCAAAATATTCACCAGTTACAGTGACGAAACCCGGTTCAGGATTAAACGAGTCTTCGCAATCACTTTTAAATACAGCGTCTGACACTGATAATATACCAGAAGTTAATTTAAAGCCTGGAATCGAAAAGGTGTTGGAACAAAATGGCGAGTTAGAACCATTACATAGTGTGCCCCAAAAACCTAGTTCAACTATAGAACAAGCTGTTAAAAATCATGGTATAGTAGATACAAATACTAATCATACGCTAGAACCGCAAGAAAACTTAATTATAGATGATTCTAGTATTACTAACGAACCTGTTCAAAATTCCAATTTATCTATGTCTGATTACATTGAAAAAAAACAAAAAGGTTTAACTCTGGAAGATTTAAAAAGGAAACAAAAAAAAGCAGAACTTTTACAAGACTTATCTGCTTTAGGACTAGCCATTATCTTAGGAGGTGCAGGTGGACATGCAATGTATAAGGATATGGATTCTATTAACAATCCCGACCTATTACCATTTAGAAGATAGAATGAGTGTAAAATAAATAATGATGAAGATATTCCATCATTATTTTATTCTACTAAAATAAGAAAAGATTTGTAAAATCCTTAGTTTGATACTTTCTAATTTGCTACAAAATTAAAATTTTTTCCTAGTGTTTCTTTTTCATTTATATATATTACACATCAATTATTCAATATTTTGGATTCTACATAACTACAGCTATCTAAAAAATATATAATATAATAAGCAAATCATACTATCAAAATAAAATAAGTAATATATTTGACTTGTCATTCAGACTTTATCAATCAGTATCTCTTGCTTCACAATGTATTTTTTTACTAATTTGAACATTATTTATATTCTGCTATCATATTATGGAATGCTTCTACTCTTCCTTCGTATGATAAATTAAAATAATCATAAGATTCTTCAATTTCAAACAATTTATCTACATCACCGTCAACCAATGAAAAAGTATAATCGAATTCTACTGTATTATAATTATTCATGTCATCATCACTCTCAGTACTAAAAATTTTTTTAGTATTTTTAATTATTATTTTTGTTTTTTTCTTTTTCTTTTTTTTCAGCTTCTATTCTGTTATCTATTTCTATTGCTTTATTCATTATATCTTCCTTAAATTTTGTTAATTCTCTTACTGCAGCATCACATTTTTCCGATATTTTCTTATTACTTTCTATAATTCCGCTTGCTAATGAATCTTTATTATTAGCAATACTACTAACTGCTGAATTTCCACTTTGTACTTGGTTATTTAATAAATCTATCGCATCTTGTATTTTTTCTCCTGCCCTTTGTGCTTGATCTTGATATACTCCCATAATATCATCCTTTCAATATTTTAATATAATAAAAAGCAATTGCTTGCTTTCTATTCAAATATATCTGTTGACAAGTATTGATTTGCAACATCTAATACTTCTTCGTCTGCTTTTTCGTATGTCTTTGCTACAGCTTCAAAATAATTTGCCAAATTCGTTAATGATTCTCTTGAACCATTTTTTGCCGTCTCTGCAAAACTATCCATTTTCTTTCTAAATTCTTGAGCTGCTGGACTATCAAATACGGCTCCACTTTCAGCTACTTTATTTCTTGCTTTGTCTATCATTTGTAATAATACATCTACTTCTGTTAATATATTCTTACTTAAATTTCTTACCGAAGCACTATCGACTCTTACTGAATTTGCCATTATCTGTCCTCCAATCTAGTTTGATATACTTGTGTTTCAAACGTGTTCTTTATTGTATTACTTGTTCCTTTATATTTCTCTGCTACTCCTCTTGAAAATTGTCCATATTGCTTTGTTGCTAATGCTAACTTTTGCATTTCATTCATGAAATTTGTAAAACCTTGCATTGAAGACTCAGCATCTGCTCCTTCCCAATTTACTTGATTTTTTAATTCCAATATTTTGTTTATTTGATTTGCTATATCATTTTCGGCATATCCAGTTAGTTCTAATCCTAACTCATCTAATTTGTCCCAATCTACGTATTGCATACATTTCCTCCATATTTTTACTTATATTAATAATATACATCTTTAGTTTGATTTCTGTCAATAATAAAATGCTATTTTACAGTTAGTAAATAATGAATAAAAATTTTCAAAGGTCCAATATAAGTTATCAACAAAATTAACATACTTGTTAATAACTTAATAACATTCTGTTTATAAAAAATTGTGGAAAGTGTGGAAAACATCACTTTTATATATAAAATAAAGGTGTTAATTATGGATAACTCTGTGGATATCATGTTAATACTTTTTTTTACTATTTTTCGCTTTTCTTTTTTCCACATTTAAGTTAAAATAATTTCTAGATTTGGAAATATTCTTATCAAGGGGGTGATTGATACATGGATAATTCACTTTTATGGTCCAAAATATTGGAACGTATTAAAAATGAAATTAATTCATTGTCATATCAAACTTGGTTTGAAGAAACAAAATTATACGATTTAAGTAAAGGCGTTGCAAGAATAATTGTTCCTTATGCTTTGCATAAAGATCATTTAGCAAATAATTATAAAAAACTAATTAACTCTTGTTTTATTGACGAAATAGGGGAGCAGGTCGAATTAGAATTCTTAATCCAAGAAGATATAATAGATGAAAACATTGAAGATAAAAGAATTGAAATTCAAGAAGAAAATATATATGATAAAAATTTTAAATTCGAATCCAATCTTAACAAAAAATACACATTCGATAACTTTATCGTTGGCAATAGTAATCGTTTTGCTCAAGCTGCAGCACTAGCTGTTGCTGAAAAACCTGGTGAAACATATAATCCTTTATTTATATACGGAAACAGCGGGCTAGGTAAAACTCATCTTATGCATGCAATAGGAAATTATATTGAAAAAAACTCGAATAAAAAAGTTTTATATGTTACAAGTGAAACTTTTGTCTCAGAATTTGTGGAAATTACTAAAAAACAAGAAAATAAAAGTAATTTTGAATATATTGATTTCTTTAAACAAAAATATAGAAATATTGATGTACTTATAATTGATGATATTCAATTTTTAGCTGGTGCTACTGAATCGCAAAAAGAATTTTTCCACACCTTTAATAACTTATATGGTGAAAACAAGCAAATAATAATTTCCTCTGATAGATCACCAAATGATTTAAAAGTATTCGAGGATAGACTGAGAACTAGATTTAGTTGGGGATTACCAGTAAATATATATCCACCAGATTTTGATTTAAAGGTTGCAATTTTAAAAAAGAGAATAATAGGGGAACAAGTTACAACAGAGATACCCGATCAAGTAATTGAATATATGGCTTCAAATATAGGGACTGATATAAGACAATTAGAGGGAAGCGTAAATAGACTTATGGCTTATTCCACAATGATGGGTGCTGATATTGATTTAAATCTTGCCATTGAAGCTTTAAAGGATTATGTAAATGCAGGTTTTAGCGAAAAAAACGATGTAAGTCGGGTCCAAAAAATAGTGGCAGAATACTTTAAAATATCGATAGAAGACTTAAAATCAAAAAAAAGAAATGCCGACATAGCATTTCCAAGACAAATTGCTATGTACCTGTGTAGAAAGTTAACAGACGAATCATTCCCTAAAATTGGAATAGAATTTGGTGGAAAAGACCATTCTACTGTAATGCATTCTTGTGAAAAAATTGCTCAAGAAATAGAAAATAATAAAGGTTTAGCTGAAGTAATTGACAAATTAGAAAAAGATATAAGAAATTAACAATTATTACACAACTTATTAACAGGTAATTTTTGCTAATTTATTGATATTAAAGGTTTTTAAAACTTATCAACAATATCAACAGTAATAATATAAAAAATATTTATAAGAAAGAGGGATAATATATGAAATTAAAAATTAAAAGAGACTTATTATTAGAAAATTTAAACAAGGTATCAAAAGCAATATCTACTAAAAATCTAATACCAACTTTATCAGGAATCAAGTTCGAATTAAGCAAAGAAGGACTTACTTTAACTGCTTCAAATAATGATATTACGATTCAAAAATTTATTGCTATAGATAAAGACAATATGAATATTGACGAAGAGGGAATTATTATAATTCAAGGAAAAGAAATACTTGATATTGTAAGAATTATAAATGAAGAAGAAATAAATATAGAAGTAATAGATGAATTGAAAGTATTAATATATACTGATGACGAAAAAATTAAATATGATTTAAATGTTATTAATAAAAACGAGTATCCTAATGTAAATCTTGAAAAGAGTGATAATTGTGTATCAATAAAAGCCGAAGATTTATTAACTATTATTAAAGAAACTGCCTTTGCAACCTCAAATGATGAATCACGACCAGTTTTAACCGGTATCAATTTTAAAATAAATGGCGATATATTAGAATGTAGTGCTACGGATTCTTATAGATTAGCTATGAAGAAAATAAAATTGGATAAGCCAGTTGAGGAATTATATAACATAATAATTCCTAGTAAAAATATACTAGAGTTAAGTAGAATAATTGACAGTAATGATGAAGATGTAAAATTACACATATTTAATAATAAGATTTTATTTGATGCCGATAATTTACTTTTTCAATCTAGATTAATTAATGGTAATTATCCTAATACAACGAAATTAATACCAGAAGAATCGTTAGTAAAAATAAAAGCAAAGTTATCACAACTATATAACGTAATAGAGCAGGCTAGCATTCTTACTACTGATAAAGAAAAAAACATTGTATCGTTATCTACAAAGGATAATTTACTAACAGTTAAATCAGTATCTAACGAAAAAGGTAAAGCAGAAATGAAAATGAATGTCGAAAAAAATAATAATGAAGAAATTACTATAGCTTTTAGTGCAAGATATATGATGGAAGCTTTAAATGCTTTAAATACTGAGGAAATAGAAATGTCTTTTGTTGGAGAAATAAAACCGATAACTATAAAAAATACTAAAGAAGATGGTTTAATTCAACTTGTAGTTCCAATTAGGACATATTAATTTAATATTCGACATAATTTGGCAAAATTCGACTAAATAATGTGCTAATATATCCTCATAATTTTCAAAAGGGGGATTATATTATGGAAAATTATGAAATAAACGAAGATACTTATGCAGTAATAGCGAAAAGTATAGGTGAAAGTAGAATAATTGAAAAAGAGTGTGAATACATAATAAAAAATGATGCTTATAAGATAATGGACGAAAGTTGTCAATACTATGGCAGCAGTTATAAAGGAAGACTTAAAGCAGCAAAAAAAATATTGAATTGTAGTTATAAACTTCCTATTTTAGTCGAAGAGAGCAGTCACCTTATATTTTTTCCTATAAAGTCATCATTAGCTGATGATTGTTGTTGGGTTAATCTAAATAGCATAAAAAAAATAGCAAAAGATGGGCAAAATTCAAAAATAACTTTTTTAAATGGAAAAGAAATGACTTTTGAGATATCAAAGTTATCTTTAGAAAATCAGATATATAGGTCTTCAAGATTAGAATCGCTAATAATGAATAGAATAAATGCAAAAAAAGGAGAATAATCCTTTTTTTCTTTGTTTTTAGCCTCAATTTATGATATAATTACATTATATGTATGGGAATACTTGAAATGGTTAAGGTGGGAATATGGGCGTTTTAATATTTATTATTGATAATACGTAAATTAAAATTGGTAAATTTTAGGAATTATAAAAAAATTGATATTTCTTTTGATAAAAAAATTAATATTTTTATAGGAGATAATGCCCAAGGAAAAACGAATATATTAGAAAGTATTTATTTTTTAGCTTTAACTAAATCGTACCGTACAATGGATATTAATCTAATTAATAAGAATTCACAAGCAACCAAAGTAAAGGGGGAAATAAAAAGCGAAAATATTTATAAAAGTTTAAGTGTCGAATTTTCGAAGGAAAAAAAAGAATGTAAAATTAATAACAATGAAGTTAAAAAAATTTCTGATTACATAACTAATTTAAACGTTATTTTAACTTGTCCTGAAGATATCAATATATTGCAAGGAACACCGGCCGAAAGGAGAAACTTTTTAAATATTGAACTTAGTCAGATATCAAAAAATTACATTAAGAAATATAATGAATTTAATAGAATTCTTAAAATTAGAAATAATTATTTAAAAATGATTTATAACTCCTCAGGCGTAGATATGCGATATCTTGAAAGTGTTACTGAAAATCTAGTAGAAAGGGAAATTGATATATATCAAGAAAGAAAACGATTTATTGATTTTATTAACGATAGAATATCAAGTATATATGAAGATATATCGGGGATAAAAAATTTTAAGGTCTCATATGTTACAAATGTTGATTTAGATGATTTTTCAAAAGAAAAAATTAGAGAAAAATTAATTGCTAAGTATAAGAATAGCCTAAAAAAAGAAATAGAAAATGGGATGACTCTATATGGACCGCATCGAGATGATTTAGCCTTTTTAATAGAATATGATGATATTAAATTGTATGGTTCTCAAGGTCAGCAAAAATTAGCAATAATCGCACTTAAATTATCAGAAATTGAAATATTTAAGGAAATTACTGGTACTTATCCAATAATATTATTAGATGATATTTTTAGTGAACTTGATGCAAAAAATAGGAATAAATTAATTCAGCATATAAATAAGGATATTCAAGTAATAATAACTTCTAATGATACTAGAGGTATTAATAAAAAATTTTTAAATAATGCAAAAATATTCAAAGTAATAGATGGAAATATATATGAAAAGGTGGTAGGAAACAATGGAAAATAATAATGAGAAATATGATTCATCGTCTATACAAGTATTGGAAGGATTAGAAGCAGTTAGAAAAAGACCAGGAATGTATATAGGTACGACAGGATCTAGAGGACTACATCATTTGGTTTGGGAGATTGTCGATAATGCTATTGATGAAGCTTTGGCTGGATATTGCAATTTAATAAATATTACGATAGGTAAAGAAAATACAATAAGAGTTACCGATAATGGAAGAGGAATTCCTACAGATATTCACCCTAAAACAGGTAAGTCAACTGTAGAGACAGTGTATACTGTACTACATGCTGGTGGAAAATTCGGTGGTGGAGGTTACAAAGTATCAGGTGGATTACATGGTGTAGGTGCAAGTGTCGTTAA
>CANQHY010000041.1 GCA_947623975.1 uncultured Bacilli bacterium | reverse complement strand
TTACTCCTGAAAACGGCATTAAATCTAGTAAAGAAAAAAATCCGTCAATAAACGGACTTTACTCTAAAAATTTACGTATTTACTTACCAAAATAGCCATTTCTTCTATTTTTGGATTTAACCGATACCTCCATGCCCAGCATCCACAACAACACCTTTAATTGCTCGTTCATTCATGATATTCACCTCTAATATAAAGTATGATATTTCATATTTTTGGTGATATAAATACACTTAACTTGTACACATTATCAATATTTAAAATTCAAATGAAACAACTACCTTAATTATTAATTTTCCATTATATAACTATTTGCTATACTTTCATTAACTATTATATAGAAACAGCAATACTCATAACATAATATTATGATTAGTCTTTATATTCATCCTTATTAACCTTTTAAATATTTTCATAATTTATTTTTATTGTTTTCCTACATTTTATTTAATAACTTATCATTTTGAAAGTTGTTAAAACTAATTTTTTCAGCACTACCGACTTAGCAATGTAGATATGTAAATTTAAAAAATTATAAGTTAAAAAATTCGTTAGTAATATATAAGTGTTATAATGACATTCTAAAAAGGTTAAAAGCAAATATTTCTCATTAAAATATTTGCTTTTAACCTTTATCTTTTAGCACTTATTATCTGTTTGATTATTACTAATAATTTTTAAGCCACCATTAGCCTCAACCGTTTTTGTAGCTAATTCTTTTAATTCAGCATATGCCTTATCCATTTTTTCTTGTAATGAAACATTTATATCATTAGCTTTTTTTATCTCTTCATTTAAAGATTCAATCTTATCCTTTTGTCTATCTATTGTGTTTTGAAAATCTTTCTTAAGCATTTCAATTTCATATTTATGCTCTTTTTCTAACATTGTAACTGCATCTTTTTTGCCTTTTTCATATTCACTTTCTAAACTTTTTGGAAAATTAGCAACTTGTTTTTCCAAATCTAATAAATAGCTTTCTTTTTCTTTTGCATCGTTTAATAATCTTTTTGCTTCATCTTCCATTAATTTTAAATTATTTTCTCTAACTTTCTTCTCGTCTTCCCAAGCATTATTTGCCAATTCTCTTTCTCTTTTAGTCTTATAATTATACTCTTCTTCTTCCCTATCTCGTTCCGTTTTTAATATTTTACTTGAAATAGAATATTCTTTTTGCAAATCTTCAGCTTTTAACTTATATTCATCTTCTAGTTGCTTAATTTGTTCATTCAATTTTTGCTTCTGAATATCATTATTTTTTTCTAACTCTAACATAACGTCCTTTCCCGTATTCATAATAAGAGTTAAATTTAATAATTCTGAATCTATATCATATAGATCTTCTTCAGTTTTAATAGCTAATTCCAAATTATTAAATTTATCAATCAACTCAGAAGAAAATATATTTGCTTCGACATTCTTTTTAGTTTCGTCAACAGCTATTTTTGCTTTTCTATTTTTCTCCTCTTCCTCTGGATTAGATTTAACTTTAGCACTACTTTTTTCTCTTTCTAAAGCCTCATTTAGAGCATCTAATATCTCTTGCTTTGTATTTTTTAACGTTATTTCATCTTTTTTCATACTGCTTGATTCCTTTCTATAAATAAATTTTATCATAACCTTTATAAAAATATATAGTATTAACAACAAAATTCTAATTTAATAGAAAATTCAAAATGCAAAAAGAATTATAAATACAATATACTCAAAATTTACTAAATCGTGAAAATAAAATTTATCTTGTTTGTTTTTTAATTAGTTTTGCATGAACTACAATCCTTCCCCCCTGATTATTTTGACAAGTAGACAAAGTTAATATCTTATCATTTGTATCGACCTCAGTATTAATTGGAGAAACATTCCTTTTTTTTATTGTATCAAGCCATATTTGTTTCTTTTTAACACTACTAAAATTTGGTGTTATATAGTAACTTTCACTCTTTATAGTATAAATAGAAAATATTTGAAAAATCATATTTTCTTTTGGTGTGGATATGAAAACAACGTAATTATCACGATTATCTTGCCAAGTAGATGATAACGTATTTTTCAAAGAGCCAAACATTGATCCATCTAACCTAGCGTGTCCATATATGACCGTATTATCATTTAAATTATCAATATCACTACGATAATCCATAAAAATCCAACCAGCATCATTTTTCTTTTTATCGAAAGCATGATCCAAATAATAACTATTGTCATTAGTCTGTACAATTGGATAATTAATATTAGTATTTTTAACTTTAATAAATCCAACAACATCACTATTTTGTGATTTTAAAATAGAAAAACTAACCTCAAAAAACGGAAAAGAAGCATAATAGTAATAATTACTATTTTTATCATGAGGTTGATTGATAAGTTCTCCTTCTTCTTTACTACTACTAGCATTAATATTTTTGTCAATTTCTTTACTAATTTGTTGAATTTTGGAATTATCAGAAAACCATTTTAATATATTGTATAGTGAGAAGATAAAAATAAAAAGGCACAATATAACAGAAAATTTTCCTAATATTTTTCTTTTACTACTTTCTTTCTCATGAGCTGACTGTGTCTTAAAATATTCTTCTATGGTCATATATTTTCGCAAATTATATTCACCCTCATCTATAAAATAATGACTAAAATACTACTATGAAAAAAGGAGTTAATTTATGAAAAAAAACTTATTATTTTTGCTCATCGCACTACTAATGATATCTATTACAACAAAAGTTATGGCAGCGGAAAATTACGGAACAGTTAAAGACATTACACAACAGACTGGAGATTCACTTACATCTGGAAAAGGAACATTGGAAACTAAAGGTAATACAACAACCATTCGCTATTCTGTAGCAACCTTTAAAATGCTAGAAGCTGATAGAAATACTGCTGATGGAGAAAGACCTGGACCAGCAGCTTGGATAGGTTTTGAAATTACCGAACCAAGTGACGATAACGACTCTAAATTCAAAGTAACAACTCCAGATGGTAAAACAACAGAAATAAAAACCTCTACTTTTAAAGATTATGTTGGGATCACTCCCGAAAATCTTAAATCTGTCCTCCTAAAAGGAAAAATGCTTACCTATAAATATTCATTCGATTGGGATGAAAACGGCGATAATGATCAATTTGTTATAATCGAAATAGATCCAGAAAACATTACGTTACTACCAACCAACGGTGGTGAAAACGTTTGGTCACCAGATATTGCAAAGAAAATTTTAAATGAACAAAATCCAAACACTGCAGATATTAATTTAGCTTCAATTCTAGGACTTATGGCAATTAGCGGCTGTGGACTTATTCACTATTTTAAAAAGGCATAATGAATGCCTTTTTATTTTGAAATAATATATAATACCAGAAATATAGTAACTACAACAATTTAACTAATTTATATATTTCATTTTTTCTAATACATATTTAGCAAATGGTGATAGTTCATCCTTTGATAAATCCACTATTGAATACCAATTAGCACCATCTGAATCTAATCCATCACTTTCAGCCTTTAGACTTAATTCATTAGTTTCTACCTTATACAGTATACCTATATGGTGTAAATCTTCCCACAAGTCTTTTTCCATTTCCCATTTAATATTAGTAGCAGTAACATCAAAAAGTTCATAACTAGTAATCGGAATACCAGCTTCTTCCATTATTTCTCTTCTTAATGTTTCACTTGGAAGTTCTGTATGTTCTATTCCACCACCAGGCAAATCTAGTTTTCCTTTGTAGCCTCCTCTTGCTTTTCTAACTAGAGCTATCTTATCTCCTTGCACAATAATGCCATAAGCACCAATATGCGTTTTCACAATAGTTTCCATAATTTATTTTCCTCCCTTATTATCACGTTAAATCAAATGCACATATCATATAAATAATTTATCATTTTAAAATTATAAATTCAATAAATAAAATCTTTTTTAATAAATTTGTTAATTAAACGCCCATACTTATTTTTTTTATATACATAGCCTAATATAGGCGAGGAGTAATTTATGATAAACTTTTTTAATAATTTAAATCCAGTAATTCAAGCATTGATTGCTACAATATTTACTTGGAGTGTAACTCTATTGGGTGCAGCATTAGTATTTTTTTTCAAAAAGGTAAATAAAAACATCATGGATGGTATGTTAGGTTTTGCAGCAGGAGTCATGATAGCGGCATCCTTTTGGTCTCTTTTATCACCTGCTATTGAAATGGCTGAAAACCTTAAAATGATATCTTGGCTTATAGTATTTTTAGGTTTTTTTTCAGGAGGTTTATTACTATTTGTAGGCGATAAACTATTTGATTATTTTGACAGAAAACTTTCGAAGAATAGAAACAAAAGTGGCAGTATGAAAAGAGTCTTAATGCTAATATTTTCTATAACACTTCACAATATTCCAGAAGGTCTTGCTGTTGGAGTTGCTTTTGGTTCTATTTTTTACGGTCTGGAAGGAGCAACTGTCGCATCTGCTTCAATTTTAGCACTAGGGATTGGTCTTCAAAATTTTCCAGAAGGTACAGCTGTAAGTGTTCCGCTACGAAGAGAAGGCTTTTCGCGAGGTAAATCATTTTTTTGGGGACAATTAAGTGGTATTGTTGAACCTATAGCCGGTGTAATTGGTGCCCTATTAGTTCTTAAAGTAAGATACATATTACCATTTCTTTTAGCCTTTGCTGGTGGCGCGATGATTTACGTAGTAGTCCAAGAACTAATACCAGCTAGTCAGTCAAACGAAAAAAAAGAGTTAATGGCTCTTTTCACGCTAATAGGTTTTTCAACTATGATGATACTAGATGTCGCTTTGGGCTAATTCTAAATATCTCTTGTAGTCAAATCTGTAATGTCCTGTAATAGGACTTTTTTTATGCCATTTTAAAAGTGCATCTTCTTCTCTTAGAGGCTGTCCTGCATTATGAATTAAATAAGTAATACCGTCTTTATTTCTTTTATCTGATATTATTCCAATGTGCGTAGTTCCAAAAATAACAATATCGCCAGGCATCCATTCTTCTATTTTCAAAGGATCTAATGTTAAATTTATTGCAAATCTCTCAAAAAATACTTTTAAGTTTTTAACTCTTCTAAAGTCAATATTAGAATCTATTATCCCATTTACACGCGGATAAAGTTCAATATGATTCTTAATATCTTCATCAACTAAATCTTTAAGTAATATTCCAGCATTTTTAAAAGCACGCCAAACGGTATCAGTACAAACACCCTCATCATCAGGTGGATAACCTCCAGCATAATAGACACTTTTATATTTAGGTTTATTTAAAGCATCAATTCTTGCCCCGTTTAATATATCAGTATAATCATCTATGCCATTATTATTAGTATCATTTTCACTTTTTATAACTTCTATTCCAAAATTTTTAGCATAATAGACTTTTTTATACTTAGGATAAAAGTAATATTTAACAGATGCAAATAAACAAGATGCAAACACTATTGCCAAAATAATTATCGTTATTTTTAAAATTTTCTTCATTTGTTAATCATATTGCTTTCATAAAATAACGGCAATAATATATAACCATTATTTTGCAAATATTCAATCGCATCAGGTAATATTGATAAAGTTATATTATTGTAATCATGAAACAAAACAACCTCTATTTTCTCATTTATTGTACTTGTAAAATTATACCAAGCTTCTTCTTTCGACGTGAGATTGCCACCATCACCATCTTGTGCTGTCCAATCGACCCAGCCATAATTATTCTTTCGTAATTCTTCGATTATTCCGTTTTTCAATCCTCTTGCCGTTGCACTGCCACCAGGAAATCTTACAATATTTGTAACATAACCACCAGAATATTCTTTTACAACCTCTTCTTGCCCCTTAACTCCTGTAATAAAACTTTCGACACTGCTATATAATCCTTTCCAAATACCATGCGTGTAGGTATGATTTGCAATCGTATGTCCACGTTTTAAATACTCCTTATATAATAATAGACAGTTTTGGCTCCTATTATCAAAACAATATTCACCATTAATACTAGTTGTAAAGAATGTAGCATTTACCCCATACTTATCTAAGATATCTAAAAATTTATAAGTGTTATAATAAGGACCATCATCAAAAGTTAGATAAGCAATTTTTTTATTCGAAGACCCATCTAAAATTTTATCTTCTAATGTTTTAATATTGCTAAAGTATTCTTTTTTAAGTGATTCAATATTTTCATCTATTTTAGAAAGTTCTAAATTAGCTTCTTCAAGATTTTCTATATCGCGTTTATATAATTCAACCTCTTCGTTTTTATCAGCATTGTTTTTTTCTAATCTTTTAATTTCTGCTTTCATATTTCTATTTTTAAAATATAAAATAGCACTACCTACAAAAGAAAGGATGCACACTATCAATAACAACGATATTACTGCAAAGCTTTTTTTATTTCTTCGACCTTTATTTTCCATTTTTCTAATACCTCGACCTTTTCTTTATTTTCATCTTTCGCTGCATTATATAGATTCTCTTCTTCTTCTTTATTCTTTTTATACTCTTCTATCGTTTCTTGAGTTTCTTTAATATCGTTATTTATGTTTTGTAAATCTTCTTTATAACTATTATACAGAAATAAATTAAAACCTAAAAAAGAGATAGAACTAACTGTCAAAATACTAATTAAAATTATACCAATCTTCCTCATACCATCACCATGTTAATTTTAATATGAAAGACAATATTCGTCAACTTATACAGTTTGACTTTTAAATATTAAAATATTATACTTTTGTTTATAAAGGATATTGTGATATGAAATTTATAGAAAACGTTGAAAAAAAAGCATATGAAGATTTTGTTAAAAATCATAAAACTAAATCGCATTTTTTACAAAGTTATGCCTGGGGAGAATTCGCTAAAAAAAGTAAAAATTTAACTCCACACTATGTTGGGCTTATAAATGATAAAAACAAACTTTTAGCTACCGCCTTATTACTTGAAAAAAAATTGCCTTTGGGATACTCTTATTTATACTCGCCACGAGGTTTTGTTATTGATTTTTACAACAGAGAGCTATTAAGCGAATTTGTAAAAAACATTAAAGCTTTTGCTAAGAAAAAGAAAGCCATATTTATAAAGATAGATCCCGATATTATTTGGCATAAAGAAAACTATCTAAAAGAAGAAATAAAATTAGAAAAAGATCCAAAAATAGTTTTTGACAGTCTTATTAAATTGGGTTTTAAACATTTGGGTTTTACTAAGAATTTTGAAACAATGCAACCAAGATACACTTTTAGAATTGATATGAATAAATCATTTGAAGAAATAGAAAATAATTTTTCAAAAACTACTAGACAGAGAATCAATAAAGCGTGTGAATTAAATACTAAAGTTAGAATTGGCACCATAGATGATATTCCTACTTTTAGCCATCTTATGGATTTAACAGAAACAAGAAAGGATTTCGTCTCTCATAATATGGATTATTATAAATCTCTTTATGAGATATACAATAAAGATAATAAAATGCTCTTATTTATGGGATATGTTAATGTAAAGGAAATATTGAATTCTTATTGTGATCAAAAAAAAGTCCTTACAGAGGAACTCACAAAATTAAATACAGAAGAAAATTTAAGTAAAAGTTCAAAGACAAAAAAAGCAGAACTAGAAAAAAAGATTAAAAAAACAGAAGAATATATTAAAGAATATCAAGATGCTCTAAATGAATATCAAGAAGAAATTGTATTAAATGGTCACGTTATAATGATATATGGCGATAAAGCATGGGTTTTATATGCAGGAAACCACAACATTTTAACCTCTAGTTATTCAAATTATAAAACTTATTACGAACACATTAAATATTGTTATGATAACGGCATTAAAATCTATGATCAATTTGGTACAATTGGTGATTTAAGTGAAGATAATCCCAGACTAGGACTTCATGAATTTAAAAGAAAATTTGGTGGTGATTACATTGAATTCATCGGGGAATTCGACTTAATAACAAATAAATTTATGTATTTTATATTTAACAGATTAGTTCCTCTATATAGAAACTTAGTAAAAAAGAAAGCTAAAAAAGAAAAAAGAAAGCAATGAAAAATTATATTTCACTGCTTTTATTATTTTGCTAACTTTAACTTTGTTTTTATTTTATCAAACATTTCTTCACCAAATATATTCTGTAATGTTTTACTCTTATAAGTATATCCTAAATATACAACCGCTCCTACTATCGTATATGTAATAGCAATTATAAACGACAAAACTCTTCCTTCAACTTTCAATGGAATTATAAATGTTAATAAATACATTGAAACCACCATCAATATAACACCAATAAAAATATTTTTTAATTCTTTAAAAGTAGCACTATAATTAATATTAAATCTTCTTTTTAATGTAATTATTGATATCAAAGCCGATGTAGTAAATCCTAAAATAGTAGCAGTTATTGCCCCATAAAAAGGATACAAATTTAAACTATTAAAAAGATACATAAATGGTACATTTAAAGCACTTTTTAGAACAAAACCAACTATTAACGTAAAAAATACCATTTTATATTGTTTTAATATTTGCATAGTTGTAGTTGTAGCAGTAAACAGTATAGTAGCAAAAGCCACAAAAACTAAATATTTATAAGTAACTACACCGTAATATGAATTACCATAAAATATATTCCATACTGTATCAGTAATAAAACTTAACCCAATAGTCATAGGTAATGATATGCAAAAAATAATTTGAAAAGTCTGATTAATCTTTTTATTTACATCTTTCATATCATTTTTAACGAAACTACTAGTCAAATTTGGAATTAAACTTGTCATTATTCCCGTTACTACAGAGACGATTATCATATTTAATTTTAATCCCCAAGTTGATATGACACTCATAATAGTCTCAGCATTTTGTGCACTATAGCCAAAACTATTTACTAAAGTTTTCACTAAAGTTACAACGTCAACAGAATTATAAATCGATCTAAATATATCTATCATTACAAAAGGAACCGCATAAAGTAACAATTTTTTAAGAATTTCTTTAGTTGTTATTTTAGGCTCTTTTTTAGTACTTTTTTGTACTAAAGAACTTTTGTTTTTCTTAATTTTATGACGAATATATAAATAAGAAGATAAAGCTCCAATATTAGCAGCAAATACTGCACACCCTACAGCCGTTCTTAAAGGAAAATTAAATACCCTAAGCATAAGGAAGCTTCCAACCACAATAATAATAACTCTAACTATTTGTTCTATTACCTGACTAATAGATGTTGGTGTTATAAATTTATGCCCTTCCAAATAACCTCTTGAAACGCTTAGGATTGGCACAATTAAAATGGCAGTAGAAATTATCCTAATTACGAACACTATATCTTCTTGTGTATTACCATCTTTAACTCCGCCAATTATTAAATCTGCTATTTGTGGTGCAAAGAAAAATAAAATTATAAAACATATTACCCCAAGGATACTTAGGAAAACTTTACCTACTCTAAAAATTCTCTCTTTTGTATCATAATAACCAAGAGTATTATATTCACTTATAAGCTTACTCATAGCAAGAGGAAGACCTGCTTGCGATATACCTAAAAATATCGAATAAATATTGTAGGCATATCCGTATAAAGCTCCTCCTTGATCCCCTATAATAGCATAAAAAGGAATTACATAAATAATTCCTAATATTTTACTTATTACAATTCCTAAAGTGGCAATAAATGCACCTTGAATAAATGTATTCTTTTTTAATTTCATTTGCTCACATCTTTTCTAATTGCTTACTTATATAATAAAGCTAATTAGCGTTTTCTGTCAATGTAACTTTAGTAGTTTTAGTACTATTTCCTCTTATATAAGTCAATTCAACTGTATCTCCTACGCTATATTTATAAAGCAAATATTTTAAATAAGCAGTATTATTTACATCGTCATCATTAAGTTTTACAATTACGTCACCCTTTTTCAATCCAGCTTTAGCAGCAGGAGAATCTTCTACTACTGAAAGAACAACAATACCAGATTTAATAGACGAACTGATTGATACACCATACTGTCTAATTGTATAAGTATCAGTAGCATTTACATTAGTTATTCCCAAAAGTGGTCTATTTATTGTGTTGCCATTTTCCAATTCGTTTACATGTTTCATTGCATCTTCAATTTTTATAGCAAAGCCCATACCTTCAATACT
>CANQHY010000040.1 GCA_947623975.1 uncultured Bacilli bacterium | reverse complement strand
GTCCTGCTTCATAAGCATATTTATCATGCATATAATGAATAACGTTCATGGCACGAGCATAAATAGTAGCTACTTTTTCTAAGACTTTAAAATAAGCATCTTTTACTTTATCGTAATCTAAAATTTCATCATTTATGAAATCGACGCCTTCTAAAACCTTTCCCTCTTCCATCTCGTCCATTCCACCATTTATTGCATACAACAAAGCTTTAGCAAGATTACAACGAGCTCCAAAGTATTGCATATCTTTTCCAACTCGCATTGCCGATACACAACATGCTATAGCATAATCATCGCCGTATATTGGACGCATTATATCATCGTTTTCATATTGAATAGAATCAGTTTTAATACTCATCTTAGCACAGTATCTTTTAAAACTCTTAGGAAGCTTATTACTCCACAAAACTGTCATATTAGGTTCTGGAGCTGGATCTAAGTTTGTTAAAGTATTAAGAATACGATAACTTGTTTTAGTAACCATTGATTTTAAGTTTTTATTTATACCGGCAATAGAGCAAGTTACCCAAGTAGGATCTCCTGAAAACAACTCGTCATAATCAGGTGTTCTAAGATGTCTTACAAGTCTTAATTTGATTACAAATTGATCGATTAATTCTTGAGCTTCTTCTTCAGTCAAAATTCCATTATCAATATCTCTTTTTATATATATATCAAAGAAAGCATCAACTCTTCCTAAACTCATAGCAGCGCCATTATTCTCTTTTATGGCAGCAAGATAGGCAAAATAAGTCCATTGAATGGCTTCCTTAGCATTTCTAGCTGGTTCTGATATGTCAATCCCATATTTCGAAGCCATACTTTTTATCTGTCCTAAGGCTTTATATTGCATTGAAACATCTTCTCTTAATTGAATAAGTTCATCTGTCATCTCACCTAAAAGAACGTTATCCCATTCATTCTTCTTTTCCTGCATCAAATAATCTATTCCATAAAGAGCAACACGACGGTAATCACCAATTATTCTTCCTCTACCGTAAGCATCAGGAAGTCCTGTTAAAAGTCCATAATGCCTTGCTGTTCTTACTTCTTTAGGATAAGCATCAAATACTCCTTGATTATGACTTTTTCGATATTCATTAAAATACTTATCGACTGTCTCATCTAACTTATATCCATATGATTCTAGTTCTTGATAAACCATCCTTATTCCACCGTAAGGATTTACTATTCTCTTAAGAGGTGCATCTGTTTGAAGACCTACAATAAGCTCATTTTCTTTATCAATATAGCCAGGAGCAAAATTATCTATCCCTGACATATGAGTAACATCTATATCTAAAACATGCTTTTTTAGCTCTTCTTTTAGAAGATCCTCACATTTTCCCCAAACAGCTTTAGTTTTACTTGTAGGTCCTACTAAGAAATCTTCTCCACCATCATAACTCGAATAATTTTCTTGAATAAAATTACTTACATCTATCTCTTTTGTCCAATTTCCATCTTTAAAACCTTTCCATTCATCCTTCATAATATTACCTCCATATATCTTTGTAGCTTATTATATAAATATAGCAAACTTTTAACTTGTTTTCTATACTTTTAGAATACTTTAATTATATTTTGCCACTATATTTACACATTGATACACAAAAAAAAGTTATTTAATATTTAACTTTTCTATCTATACAATATATGAATTAATACAAAACAAAGTTAATGCTCTATCAAAAATATAATCAATGTTTTAAAAAATTAGAACATGGCGGCACCCAAAAATTTTAAAAGTGTAAACTATTTTATTATATTTTCAACTATCTTCTTTAAATTTAAACTAGCATTATATATTTGATTTTTTTTGAATTTACCATTTTTATCATTAAGTTTGAAGACGGCATCTTTTAACGAACAATTTTCTTTTACCATAATGTCAACAAGCAAAGATTCAATGCTTAACTCTTCTGGATTATCTTTATTTTCTGTTACTATCTCTCTTTCTTTTTCCATTATTACAACATATTCACCTTTTTCAATATTTGCATCATCTTTTATTTTTAGATAAACATCTTCTATTTTCCCAAAAAAGGCTCTTTCATGTATTTTAGTAAGATCAGACGCTATAAAAAGTTTACTATTTTTGAAATTTTCTTTAAGTAATTCCACCAATTTTACAAGTCTTTTAGGAGACTCATATATAACGAAAGTCGAAAATCTACTTTCTTTTATTTTACTCAATTCTTCTTTTAATTTTTTATTATCAGTTGGTAAGAATCCGACAAACGAAAAATTAGCAGTATCAAGTCCTGATATAGATAAAGCAGTAATTATAGCAGATGGTCCTGGTATTCCTATTATTTCGATATTATTTTCTCTTGCCATTTTAACAACTGTAAATCCCGGATCAGATATACAAGGAGTTCCAGCATCTGATACTAAAGCAATATCTTTTCCTTCCTGCAAATATTTTATTATTTCACTACTTTTAGCCTTTTCATTGAATTTATGATAAGATATGAGTTTTTTCTTAATGTTATAATGATTTAAAAGCTTCAAAGTCTGTCTTGTATCCTCTGCTGCTATTAAATCAACATTTTCTAAAATATCTAAAGCTCGTTTAGATATGTCACTTAAATTACCTATCGGTGTTGCAACAACAAATAACGTTTTCATTTTTCATCCTCCAAAGAATTACCACATACCAACAATAGTTATTATCATTAGCAAAGTACAAAGCACCATAATCGCAATAGATAATATTTTATACCAATTCATTTTCTTCATATAACTCTCCCGTTTTAAAAATCTCTAATTAAAGTATAACATTCATCCTAATTTTTTACAAAAAATAAAGAATAAATTTAATTATTCTTTACAATTAGCAATCACCAAAGACGAATTATCAATATCAATAAATTCTCTAAGTCTATTCATTTTATCCAAATTTATTGATCTTACAATATCTATCTTGTTGTAGACTATATCATCATAATCTATTATATTATCAACTAAACTACTAACCGTCGAAACAACGCGATCGGATGTTAAAACAAGATTCGATATGTAACACTTTTTATGTCTTTCAATCTCTTCTTCTGTTATTTCTTTGTTTTTAAAACATTCGATAAGTTTTTCACTTAATTCTTTAGGGCTTCTACTTTCGGCTAAAAATTCAATTAAAAGAAAATCATCTACTATAACTTTAGATGGTGAAAGGAAAGACATCATTCCCTGTTTTAAGGCTTGTTCTCTAAAAGTTGAAGCGCTTCCAAAAAGAATATTATAAAGAAGACTAACCAAAACAGACAACTCATACCTATCTTTTTTTTCGAGTCCTTTAATTGATTTCTTTATAGTTAAAATAAACTTAGGTATCACCATACCTTCTATACTTATTTCCTTAAATTTAACATTAACCTCATTTGGTTCTTTAACAGATTTGACAGTAATTTCTTCTTTTATTTTATTTGAATTTAAGGCTTTATTATTCTTTATTACTTTCATAACTGAATCTATAGAGAAATTACCACCAATAATAAGAAACATATTACTAGGTTGATAAAAAGTATTGTAGCAAGAGTAAAGTTCTTCCTTGGTTATATTTCTTACACTTTTCTCTGTTCCACCTATATCAATTCGCATCGGATGATTTTTAAATATAGCCATACTACTCTCTCGATATAGCTTTCCCTCTGGTTCATCGTTGTACATATTTATTTCTTCAATAATAATATTTTTTTCTTTTTCAACATTTTCATCAGTGAAATAAGGACTATTAACGTAAGTTAACATATAATCAAGATTTTCTTCTATATTGTTAGTTCCTTCAACTACATAAGAGGTGCTTTTATAACCGGTAGAAGCATTAGCATCACTTCCATACTTAGAAAAAAATTCGAACGGATCTTCTCCCGATTCTTGTTCAAACATTTTATGCTCTAAAAAATGAGCTACTCCATAAGATATTTTTTGAAATTTATCTGTATCACATGGTTTAAATTTACCGATGCTAGCCCCAAATTTAGTTACGTATTCGATATAATAATTTTTTCTATTTTTAAAAGGAACAAGATAAACTGTTAAGCCGTTATCTAACACTTCAATGTGAACTGTTTGCTCTAAATCTTTGATTTCTCTAGTTATCATTTTTTATCTCCTCCTAATAAAAAGATTGTATCGACATGTACCTTTTTGGCTAATTTAACTATATCTTCCTTAGTAACTTTAAGTATTTCTTCTTTTCTCTTTTCCATTGAATCTATACCCCATAAATCCATAGCATAGTAAGAAGATATTATCTGACTAGGTCTATCTTGAGCTTCTTCCAAGAGCGATAAATAATATTTTTTAGCTTTATCTATATCCAAAGCTGAAAAATCTCCATTTTCCATATCTTTCATTTCTTTATTAATCAAAGATACCATAATATCAAAATTATTTTTAGTAATACCGGATGTTATAAGGAAAAGATTATCAAGTTTATTTCCTACTGAAGAAACATAATAACAAATTGAAAATTTTTCCCTTATGTTCTTAAAGAATTTTGAATCAGCTGTACCTCCTAAAATTAAATTATAGATATTTAAAACATATTCTCGTTCAAACTTTGTCATTCTATCTATAACACAACCTATACTCAATTTTGCTTGATTTGTATTGTCTTCCTCAAATATTATCTGCGGTTTTTTTCGATATTCAAAATTTTCTAAAATAGGACTTTTCTTATCATTTTTATAAACTCTAAATTTAAACTTATCTTTTATCAATCTTTCTGTCTCATCAAAGTCAATATCCCCTACTATAAAAATGTCTATTACGCTATCATTTATAAATTTTTTATAGAATTCGTATATATTGCTAGGAGTAATTTTTAAAAGATCTTCCATATAACCAAATTCTGTATAAGAAAACGCTTTATTATTATCTAAATTTTGTAACATTTTTATAAGTGAATATTTACGTGAATCTTCTTTAATTCTTTCTATTTGTGACTTTTCTTCGTTTTTTACAACGTCAAAACTATCCTTATCGAATTTGTCATCTTTAACATTTGGATCAAAAATGATATCACTTAATAATTCCAACGATTCTTCAAACATCTTTTTTTCACTATATTTTTCATTTAAAAGAAACATATTAAAATCAACGTTGTAAAAATTACCTATTCTATAACAGGTTGGAAATATTTTAACGGAATATAAATCTTGCATTTTACGAGCTAAAGCATTTTCAGTTGGATATTTTTTAGTAGTATATGAAAGAATTGCCGCTAAAAAATTAGTTGATGTTATCTCCTCTTTTTTTACGTCTCTTCTAAGTATAATTTCTACATTAATCGTTTTAAAACGATCAGTTTTTATCATATGTAAGTTATATGATCCGTATTCTATTTTTTTGTATTTCATATCTACCATGTACAATCACCCCATTATATATTATAAGTATTTTTAGATATTTTATTTATCAAAAAACGTAATAGATTCTAATGCTAGTTCAATCATAGTATTAAGAGAATTTTGTCTATCCGAACTAGATATCTGTCTTTCATCGAATGGTGAATCAACTACCGTTAAAAGACAACTTGCTTCTTTATTTAATTTGTGTGCTAAATAAAATAAGCAGAATGTCTCCATTTCTGTTCCGAGTGAATTTAAATCACTTGGATAATTACTCATATATTTTTGATAATCAACATAAGGATTAAAAACATCACTTGTAATTATTTTACCAACGTTAATTTTCATATTTAATTTTGAGGCAGTCTTTTCAATTACATCATTCAAAGAATCTGATGCAAAATACTCTTTTTCCGTGTCCTTATCAAAAAGAAGTGGAAAAGTACTCAAGCTGTAAGAAGAACTTGCAAGTATTACATCGAGTATTTTTATATCCTTATTATTTGATCCACAAGTTCCAATTCTAATGATTTTTTCTACGTTATAAAATTTATATAACTCGAAAGCATAAATTCCAATACTTGGTATCCCCATACCAGATGCAAAAACAGTTACTTTTGTTCCCTTGTAATAACCGGTATAGCCATACATATTTCTAACCGTATTTACCATTTTTACATTCTCTAAAAAATTATCAGCAATGTATTTTGCTCGAAGAGGATCCCCCGGCATCAATACTATTTTTGCTATATCTTTTAAATCTGATTCAATATGTGGTGTTGCCATAAAAATAAACCTTCTTTCTTTATAAATTAATTATCTTCTTCCTGGTTATCCAATTTTACTAAAACCTCTCTTGGCTTAGATCCGTTTTGTGGTCCAATTATTCCTCTTTCTTCAAGAAGATCAATAACTCTCGCAGCACGATTATAGCCTAATTTAAATCTTCTTTGTAATAGTGAAGCACTGGCCTTTCCCGTCGTAATCACAAATTCAACTATATCATTATACAGAGGGTCATCATATTCTTCTGAAGAATCATTTACACCTCCACCAGCATTTCCTTGATCTTTAGCGGCCGATAAGTTCATAAATCTTTCATCATATTGTGCTTTTTGTTGGTTAACTGTATACTCGACAAGAGTTTCTAGTTCCTCATCAGAAACATAAGCACCTTGAATACGCTCGGGAGCATTTTCACCCATTGGTAAGAAAAGCATGTCTCCTTTTCCTAAAAGTTTTTCCGCTCCAACCATATCAAGAATTGTTCTAGAATCGATACTACTAGATACAGCAAAAGAAATACGCGATGGAATATTGGCCTTTACAACACCTGTAATTACATCGGTTGATGGTCTTTGGGTTGCCACGATTAAGTGAATACCAGCAGCACGAGCCATCTGTGTAATTCTCATAATCGAATCCTCTACCTCTTTAGAGGCAACTAACATTAAATCGGCAAGCTCGTCGACAATTACTACAATATAGTACATCTTGCTAATTTTATCCTCAGGACTTCTAACAGCATTTTCTTTTTCAACCCAAGCATTATACGTCGCAATATTTTTTACATTTTTTTCACTGAATAAATCGTATCTATTCTCCATTTCGCTAACTATTTTTTGCAAAGCTACACTTGCTTTTTTAGGATCTGTTACAACCGGCATAAGCAAATGAGGTATACCATTATACATAGATAACTCAACTTTTTTAGGATCAACTAAAACAAGTTTGACTTCATCTGGTTTAGCACGCATTAAAATAGAGGCAATTATACAGTTAATACAAACAGACTTACCACTACCAGTTGCTCCTGCTACAAGTAGATGCGGTGTCTTATCTATTTCGGCAAAAAGACTTTTACCCATTATATTTTTACCAAGTGCGACCAAAAGCTTGTTACCTACTTTGTTTTCTGGAACGTTTTCTAGAATTTCTCTTAAAGAAACCGGTGATATTACCTCGTTTGGAATTTCGATACCAACCGTACTTTTTCCAGGTATAGGAGCTTGAATTCTAACATCACGTTTAGCAAGAGCCAAAGATATTTCTCTGTTTATACTTAACAATTTGTTTAATTTAGTACCAGTTTGAAGCTCCATTTCATATTGCGTAACTGTTGGTCCACTATTAACTTCTACTACCTTACCAACAATTCCGAATTCTCTTAAAGTCTTCTCGAGAATTACAATGTTTTTTTCGATTGTAGCTTGACTATTAGTGTTTTTCTTTCTTTCTGGAGGCTTCAACAAAGATAAAGTAGGAAGCACATAGTTACTACTTTGAACGGGAACGCTAGAAGGAATAGAATCCTCTTCCCTCTTTATTTCAAGCTCTTCTCTATTTTCTTCTTTTACCTCTTCGTTCATTCTTTTTAATTCGTCTATGCTAGAAATAACGAGTTTAGGTTCTGGTGCTTCTTCTTTCGGAGTATTATTATCATTGATAATCACAACCGAATCTTTTTCATTTTCTGAATTTTCTTGTTCAGAATTACTATTATTTACATGTAATTTAGGTTTAGGTATAAGTTTTTTACTCTTTTCATATCCTGACTTGATAAAATCAACAACAGAAAATCCTGTAAAAAAACAAGCTCCTGTAATCATTAATATTATTGATACTATTTTTGTTCCTGTATTATCAAAAAGAAGATTGAACAATACAGCCAACGAACAGCCAATAATACCACTTCCGTATGTTGTAAAAGAAAGTCCTTTCTTTATATTATCAAAAGTTAACATCATATCATTTATTGTTGACTCAAAAATAAGTGATGTATTACCGTTATTTTCAACAACATAATTTAAATGTGAAAAAATAAGTATTCCAATTGTAACGGATAAAAGTCCAACAAATTTTGTAGACCAAAAAGAAGGAAGGCTTCCTTTGAATAACATATATACACCAATACCAAAAAGTACAACAAGAAATAACCAATCTAAGGTTCCAAAAAGAAATATTGCAAAAGAACGCATTATTTTCCCAATATAGCCAAGTGGCTTACCAGGTCCAAATGCCATAATCGTCAAGATGATTAAACCAATTCCATATAATTCAGAACTGTATTCAATTTTTTTCTTTTTTTCATCTTTTCTTTTTTTATTCTTTGCCATAACTCTCAACTCCAGTCATTATATCATCATTATAACACATTTGTGACGTTTTTAATATTAGAAGCATAAATTTGACTTTATAGTTTGACACAAAATAATTTAACAAAAAAAGAAATCCGCACGGATTTCTAATAATTTCTATCTCTTAAGAAAGGTGGCAACTGATAAATACTATCATCGTCCTCTTCTTTATCATCAGTTAGTTTTTCTATCTTTTGCGGTTGCTCTACTGGCTCTACGCGCGTTCTTCTAACAGCAGGAGATTCTGCAACTTGAGCTTTATTATATAATGGTTCTTTATCTTTGTTTTTATCAAAACCAGTTGCTATTACTGTAACTATTACTTCATCAGTTAAATTTTCGTTAATTACTGAACCGAATATTGTATTAATATCAGTATTAGCTGCTGCTCTTACAACCTCAGCTGCCTGTTCTGCTTCAAACAAAGTAAGGTTAAGTCCACCTGTAATGTTTATAATAGCATCAGTAGCACCAGAAATAGATGTTTCCAAAAGTGGTGAAGATACAGCTTGCTTTGCTGCCTCAATAGCTCTTTCTTCTCCCATACCAATACCGATACCAATAATTGCATTACCGGATTTCTCCATAACTGCTTTAACATCAGCAAAATCTAGGTTAACAAGTCCTACAACAGCTATCAAATCTGTAATTGACTGAACACCTCTTCTTAGAACGTTATCGACCTCTTTAAAAGCTTCTAGCATTGGTGTCGTCTTATCTATGATTTCTCTTAATCTATCATTTGGAATAACAATAAGCGTATCTACATGTTTTTTTAACTCTTCTATGCTGGATAAAGCATTTTCCATTCTCTTTCTGCCCTCGAAAGTAAATGGTTTTGTAACAATAGCAACAGTTAGAGCTCCTAATCCCTGAGCGATTTCAGCAACTACCGGTGCTGCACCAGAACCAGTTCCGCCACCCATACCGCAAGTAATAAAAATCATATCAGCTCCACTTAAAGCCTCTTCAATTTCTTTCTTAGCTTCAAGTGCTGCTTCTTTTCCTATTTCGGGTTTTGCTCCTGCACCTAATCCAGTCTTACCAAGTTGAATTTTTACATCTGCTTTAGAAGTATTCAAAACTTGTAAATCAGTATTAGCAGCGATAAATTCTACCCCTTTAACACCTGTATCTACCATGCTATTGATGGCATTTCCTCCTCCTCCACCAATACCAATAACTTTTATTTTGGCTAATTGATCCATTTCTAATCCACCGAACATCTCATTTCCTCCTTAGTTATCAGTAAAATATCCAAAAATTTTACTAATAATTGTATCATCAGCTAGTTCTAACATACTGTTCTTATTATTCATAAGTTGCTTAATCATATCTTCGTCAACTAAAGAAATATCCTTTTCTCTTAATTGCATCTTATCGTTAAAATATTTGATAATTCCCATAGCACTAGAAAATTTATTATTTCTAATACCAATATTTGTCGTATTTAACGTTGAAGAATTGATTCCTAAAATATTTTCAACCACGTAACTAAACCCCATCAATTCTGTTATACCACCTGTAACAATTATATAACTTATTTTCCTTTTTGTTAAGTTATTTATCTCTTTTTTTGCGAATTTCAATAGCTCTACAATCCTTGCTTCTACAATTTCTGTTATCTCATATTGATTAATAGATATTTTTTCTTTATCATTAACAGAAAATTCTAATATTTCATTTATATCTGCATATCTTCTGCTAGATACTGCAAATTTTTCTTTCAATTCGCGCGACGTATTTATATCTAGTCCATAAACATAAGAAATATCTTTGTCTATATTTATGCTTCCAAAATTTATTATACTATCCTTAATAAGTATTCCTTTATTAAAAATTGAAACATTCATTTTTTCATGACCAATGTTTATTATGGCACCAATAACACTATCGGTATCTTTATTTTTCGCCTCATAATAGTCACCAATACATCCAAAAGTTATATCCATGACCTCAAGACCCGCCATTGAGAAAATTTTTAAGAAATCAAATACTTGTTTTTTAGGAGCAGTAGCAAGAAGTGCTTTAACACTCAGTTTTGAAGCTGCAAATCCAGTAGGATTTACTGTTGATTTGTTATCATCTATGCAAAATACAATGGGAATAGCAGAAACTAATTCTTCATCAGTACCAATTTTATCAATAACTGCTTCTTGCAATAAAGTCACAATATCATTTCCATCTATTTTTTCTTTATCTATATTTATATAACCGTCAACAACCGATATTCGCCTATCATTAGATGGAACAGTAACTATAGTTTTTTTTATTCTTATACCAATAGATTTTTCTATTTCATCAACAGCAAGACGTAAGGAATTGACAGCCATATCAAAATCCACGACTAAGCCTTTTTTTATACCGACAGACTTAACAGCCGTAGAAGCCAAAACATGAAACTTATTTTTAATAAATTCTGCTACAACTATTTTTATACTG
>CANQHY010000039.1 GCA_947623975.1 uncultured Bacilli bacterium | reverse complement strand
TAATAACGCAACAACCAAGTGATTTTGCTGCTCCTGGTGTTTTGATGCAAGGAAAGGCAATCTTTGATAATGCTTCATATTACTTAATAATGGGATTAAAAAAGCAAGCCACTGAAGATTTGGGATTATTAATTGATTTAAACGATAATGAGAAAGAAAGTATTAAGCAGTATTCTCAAGGTGAAGCACTTTTTGTCTGTGGTAATAGAAGAATGAGAATAAATGTAGTAGTTACTCCAGAAGAATTGTCTTCATTTGGTAGTGGTGGCGGACTATAATTTTAACTAAATTTTATTTATAAAAAATAATTCAAGAATTCTTGAGTTGTTTTTTGTAATAGAGGACTATAATTTTGAAAAAAAATTTTTATAGTGAATAGTGTTGTTATATTAACGTTATTATTTATTATAATTGGTGGTTCTCATATTGAAAACGGTATTTTTATTGTGTTATACTTATAGAGTGTAAACTTGAAAATTGACATAGGTGGTGGTAGCATGAGTGCTGATAGTAATTCTAGCAATGGAGCTAATAATAGTTCTTTTGGAAGAAATAAACAGGGTTATAATTTTAACGGCTATAATAACGGCTTTAGCAATAAATATAGGCAAAATAATAATAGTAATAATAAAAATGATGATTCGATTGCACAGAAGGTTGAACAAGGTAGACAAAAGTTGCGAAAAGAAGCTGCTAGAGATATTATCAGAACTGGTCTAAACAGTTATGCACCAGGACTCGGAGAGGTTGCTGATAAAGCTTTAAAAACTGAAAAAGGTGAAGAATTATTAGATGAATTTGCCAAAGCTGATAGCGATGCTGAAGGAATTAAAAATGTTGCTAAAAAGTTACAAGAAAAATCAAAGAAAAGACAAATGATAAGTTTTTTTGCTTCTTGTTTTGGTCCTATCCTTGTTATAATATTGATATTGCTGCTTTTTCTGAAAAATGCTGATACACAAATTTATAGTAATCAAAATGATGGAAGTATTGATACGGAACAATATCCTGATGATGATATGATAAATCCGAACGTCTTTGTGAAATATCCTGGTATATATGAAAAAGTTGAACTAGCAGCCCAAGAGGTAAGCGATAAATATGCTGTCTATATTGATAAATATTTAATATTGGCAACATTAATTGCACCTATTGAAAATGGAAATATTATGCCAGTACGTGATGATAGTTGTGGCGAAGATGAATGTTATTATTTAGATGGTAAATCTTATACATGGGAGGAATTTTTAAATCTTTGGGGTGATCAAGCAGAATTTCTTGCTAAAGCGCAAATATTGACATATGTAAATCAATCATCAAAAATTAATGTTGATTGTGGATCTGAGCAGACAATGGAACAATATGCAAAAAATGATATGGAGGTTAACGAGTTTAGTTTTTGGGGACTTTTTAATCCGTTTAACTGGTTTAAAGGTTTTAGAAATGCTACGGAAGCCGAGTTAAATGCTAAATGTATAATGGATGTACCACCAGGAAAAACTAGGGTTCCTACGGTTTATATTCTTTCAATTGAACAAGGTGTTTATTACAAAAGTATAAATGCTCAACACGAAAGAACTTATGTTAAAGATCCTAACACAGGTGGTGTATATTTTTGGAATTTAGTAAATAATGGAGGATTTATCCATGTTTACATGAAAGATTATTTAAATATCAACGAAGATTATACTGATGATCAAAATTATGAAGAAAATCTTTCAACGATATTGGATATTGCTGATTATATTTATTCTTATTATGAATCTATAAGAAGAGATTGTGACGGATTCGGTGCTATTGAAAGTACAATTGAGAAAATAAAAGTAAAACATAAAGATGATGATGGTTATGATTTGATTGATTTTGAAGACCAATATATTGGTGGTGTTCTTATGGCAGAATATAATTTTGGCGATCTTCCTTCCGAAATGGCTATGGCTATTCTTGCTAGAACAGAAGCTGTTGCGATAGTAGGATTAGATGGTGATGGCGTTATACTAAATAGCTCTGATCATCAAAATTACAATGGTAGTGCTTATAACCCAACTTATGATCCTAGTTATGAAAATCAAGAGGATAATCCTAATTATGATCCCCTTTGGCCAAAAGAACATTTACCATTAATATATGAAGCAGTCCAAAAAACAAAAGGTATGGTCATTTCTGATTATGGCAGTACGCATGTAAAACATACTGAATATGATGCTTTTTGTCCAGTTACTAATAAATTGGAAAATGGTTTCTATTATCTTCCTGATGGACAAAATAATTTGCCAATTAGTCTTGATGCTTACGCTCAAAAGACAGGCGGAAGCTTGAGTATACCTGAAAGATATTTGGAATGCCCTTGTTTTCAAAATAATAGTAGTACACCAGCTAATGTTAATTATAACAGTGCTTGGATTAGATTTTCTACGTCTTCAGTTGAACCTCCTACTTATAGTGGTGGTACGCCTCCACAAGAGACGTTGGCAAAATGTTGGAATAGGACTAGAAAAGGCGAAGAGGGACCAACTAGAGTTAATGATTTAGGACAAACAGAATACGGTTGGTATTATAAAGCGAGCGGTGGCCACGGTAGAGGCGCAAGTCAGCATGGACTAAAATACTTTGAAGTGTTTGGCTATGAATGGGAACCTTTACTTAAACTGTTTTTTGAGAGAATTGCAATAATAAGACTATCGTCAGCTTTAGAAATTGGTCAGTGTGATAATGCAATTATGTTACCTATGTATACCGGCGGCGATTAGTTAATGCATCATTGCAATTGTTGCTAATTTTGTGATATTATTTTATTAGTATAGTTATAAGGGTGTGATGATTCATGAAGTTGCGTATTGTTGCTACTTCCAAAGATATATTTATTTTTATTATTTTTGCTTTGTTTTTACTTTATGTTGTTGCACTAGGCGTTTTAAATTTACCACAGTTAGCAGCAGAAGGAACTTTTTATGGTTTGAATCCGATAATGGCTTTTTCTTCTGATTATATTTTGTTTACTTTAGTGTTTTATCTTCTTGCACTTGGTGGCTTGTTTTTCAGTGTAAGTTCTTATTTCTTTGAACGCGAAAGTGGAGTGGGTTTTGGCCTTAGTTCTAAAAATTCAGGTGGATATAGCAATTGGGCTAAACCAAAGGAGATAAAAGAAGATTCTAACATCAAAAGAGTTGTTGCGTCGAGTCCAAAAAGCGATTATGCTGGAATTCCTCTTATTAGTAATGGGCGTGAATTATGGGTTGATAATGGGGAATATCACAACCTTGTAATAGGAGCAACAGGTAGTGGTAAAACAGTTAGTACGATTTTACCTACAGTAAAAGTTTTAGCCAAAAAAGGAGAATCCATAATCTGTACTGACCCTAAGGGTGAAATTTTTGAAAAAACAGGTGGTTTACTTAAAAAAAATGGTTATAACATTATACTTTTGAATTTCCGTAATCCACAAAATGGTAATGCTTGGAATCCCTTAGCTCTTCCTTATAAACTTTATAAAAGTGGAAATCAAGACAAGGCAATAGAACTTTTGGACGACCTTGCTCTTAATATCCTATATGAAGAAAGTTCTGCTAATTCTGATCCATTTTGGGAAAAAACAGCAGCTGATTATTTTGCCGGTATAGCTCTTGCCATGTTTGAAGATACTACTGAAGATAAGATAAATATTAACAGTATCAATATGACGGCAACTGTTGGAGAAGATAAATGTGGTGGATCGACATATATAAAGGAATATTTTAAGTTTAAAGATCCAGCTAGTGCTGCATACGTAAATGCAAGTGGTACAGTAATGGCACCTGATGAAACAAAGGGTGGAATAGTGTCTGTTTTTAAACAAAAGGTAAAACTTTTTGCATCACGTGAAAATCTATCCGAAATGTTGAGTCATAGTGATTTTGATTTGGACTCAATTGGTAAAGAAAAAACGGCTGTATTTATTATAATTCAAGATGAAAAGAAAACATATCATTCACTTGCTACTATTTTTATTAAACAGGTATATGAAACTTTAATTGATGTGGCACAACACAGTCCAAATGGTAAGCTTCCTTGTCGAACTAATTTTTTACTAGATGAGTTTGCCAATATGCCACCACTTAAAGATGTTACTACGATGATTACAGCTGCTCGTTCAAGACAGATTAGATTTACGATGATTATTCAGAATTTTGCACAATTAAACAAAGTTTATGGTAAGGATGATGCAGAAACAATCAAGGGTAACTGTGGAAATATTATTTATTTAATTTCAACCGAGTTAGCAGCTCTAGAAGAAATAAGTAAGTTATGTGGTGAGAAAAAATCTAAAAAAGATGATAAAACTGCATCGACCCCACTTGTTACTGTAAGTGATTTACAAAGAATGAAACAATTTGATGAAATTGTTCTTCGTATGAGAAAAAATCCATTTAAAACATCTTTTGTACCTGATTTTAAGATAGATTGGGGTGAATGTAAATCACCGAAAATTGATTATCCTGTAAGGGAAAAGAAAGAGGTTCAAGTATTTGATATAAGAAAGTTTGTTGAAGATAAGAAAAAGAAGAAACTTGAAGAAATGATGCAAAATATGGGTAGCCAAGGTGAAGGTGGTGGTGCAGCTTATAATATGCCACCAATGATGCAGTATGATAATCCTTTTATGGCACAAACAAGAAAAGCACCTGAAATATCAATTAGTGATGTTGTGAAAAAAATTGATCAAAAACTTGCTGAGATGGAAAAAGAAGAAAGGGAGCAAAAACAAAAGGCAAACAAAGAAGAGACAATTACTAGAAATTTACAACCGACAGTTAATGGTGAATTTGTTACTGATAATAGGGATAAGTTAAATGTTGTTAAAAAGAAACCACTAGAAAATAATTTAGATGATATTGAGTTATTAGATGATACTGTTGATGTTAAAGAAGAAAATAATCATGTTGCTAGTATAAATAAAAATTTGATTTCTTCTTCTGATATTGAAAACAAAGTAAACGGAAAAATTGCAGATGAAATATTAGATCAATCAGATTATGATGAAAATGACTTTGATTTATTGACTCCTATTGAAAATATTAGTAAGAAGGATATAAATGTTCCTGTTGAAAATTTAGATAGTAGTGTAAATATTTCTTCTTACATAAGCGAAGATAAAGAAACTAATTTTGAACAGATAGAGCAAAAACAAAATGATAGTAAAAGTGATTCTGTTAAACAAGAATTATTTGAACCTACGCCTACTATTAAATTAGAGGATGTTAGTGAAGATGATAAGTTCTTTGATGATTTCTTTGACGATTAAAGTTGCTTTAGGCAATTTTTTCGTATGTTCAATTACGAGGTGAAAATCATGAAAAAAGTATATTTGGTTTTATTGTTAATATTGGTTACTCCTTTAGTGGTGTTTGCTGAAGATGATAATGTTTATTTGAAAAATGAGTATGATACTGTCACGTTAAGTAAATGTGTAGACGGTAATTCGGCTAGATTTATTTTAGGAGATAATGAAATAAAAGTTAAGTTTTTAGCTATTAATTCGGATAATGTTATAAAGAAAGCTGATGAGGATGAAACTAATGGTTCATTGGTCAGCTATTATGTATGCAGTCTTTTTGAAAATGCTAATGATATAAAGATAGAATACGAACCAAACAGTGATAAAGAAGATAAATATGGTCGTATTCTTGCTTGGGTGTATGTCGATGGTTATTTATTACAAGAACATTTGCTAAAATTAGGATACGCACAAATTGCTTATTTGTATGATGATTATTCTTATAATGATATTTTGGTGGAAGCTGAACAATATGCTAAAGATAAGAAACTTGGCATTTGGGAAAAAGAAGATAGCCAAAAATCAAATGAAGAACTTTCATATAACGAAACAAAAGAAGAAAAAAAAGATAATATTTTTACAATAATATTTAATTTTATTGGTGAAATTTTTGAGAAATTTATGGATTTTATAGATAAAATAATGAATGAGATGTTATAATCTATCCGAGGTATTATTATGATTGATAATAAAAATTATTATGAGGTATTAGGTGTTTCAGAAGATGCTGAAAATGAAGAGATAAAAAAAGCTTTTCAAAAATTGGCAACTAAGTACAAAAATAAGAAAAGAAGCAAAAAAAAATTAGAAGAGATTAATGAAGCATATCATACGTTATCTAGTTATAAGAAAAGGAAAGAATACGATTTAAAATTAAAAAGTAAAGACTTTAATGCAGACAAATTAAAAAATATTGTTATTGTTATTTTGATTGTTATAATAATGTTAGGTGGTAGCTTTGCGGCATCTTTGGTTTCAAATTATAAAAGAAATTGTATAAAAAAAGAAGAAGAGGTAAAAATTAGTTTTAATAATATAGATGTGGTAAAATACTTGTCGTTACTTAACGGTAGTGATTTGAGTTTGATATTTATAGGAAGAGAAGATTGTTCTTTTTCTGCAGCCCAAAGGCTTGTTTTTGAAGAATTTTTAAAAAAGTATGATATAGAGGTTAATTATTTGGATTTAGATACATTATCGAGTGTAGATTTAGAGATTTTGAGTTCCAGTTATGAAGAGGGATTTTCTGGTGATAGTTTTGCAACACCAACACTTATGTTAGTACAAAATAGCGAAGTTAAAATGTTTAAAAAAGGTTATACAAAAGAGGACGAATTGCTAGAATTGTTTAGAGAAAATAACTTTATTGAGTGATTGCAGTTAAGGGCTTATATTAGCTCTTTTAAATTGCAATTATCTTCTAATTTTGTTAAAATTTTATTGGTGGTATGATATGAAACATAATTTCTTTATTGTCTCTTCTGATAAGGTCACTATTGATGCTGAAATAGATAAAATTTTAAAGAATGTACCTAAAGAAAGAGAAATAATTAAGTATGATATGGATGATACTTTGATAAGTACAGTGGTTTTAGAACTTGATACATATAATTTTCTATCATCTTGTAAAGTAGTTATTTGTTATAACTTTAACTTTATGGAAAAAGAAGATGGCAAAGAATTCAGATATATAAAAGATTATTTGGCAAATTTTAATGATAATTATCTTATTATGATTTCATCAGAATTAAGTGATAAAAAACAAATTAGAGATATACTTTCTAATGTAGAAATAATAAATACCAAAATATCTTCTTTTGATTTGATAAAAAAGAACTTGGATGGCTTTTTGATGGATAATAATACCATTAATTATTTTGTTAATTATTGTTTAGAAAATAATGAAAAAATTATTAATGAGTTAAATAAAATTAAAGTCTATAAATATAGTGACCCCGATAAGACTATAACAAATAAAGATATCGACATGCTTGTTTTAAAAGATTATGATGAGGATATATTTTCATTAGTAAATGCGATTGCTAAAAAAGATAAGATTAATATGTTTTCTATATATTCTAGACTTATCACTAAAGAAAAAGATACTGTTAATTTGGTAGCTAGTATTGCAAGCCAAGTACGTCTTCTTTATAGTGTAAAAGTATTAAGCGATGCTGGGTTAAATATCAATGAAATGGCAACAATAATTAATGTAAAACCTAGAGCAATTTCTATTGCTATGGAAAATAGCTGTAATTTTTCTACAAAGAGACTTTTAAAATTACTAAATGAACTTACTGAAATTGATTATAAAACTAAAAGCAGTAATATTTCAGGGAATATTCTTTTAAAAATATTTTTATTAAATGTTTAAGTGAGGTGTAAAAATGATTAAAAAGGTTATATCTATTACATTGTTGATAATTATTTGCATTTTAACTTTTCAATTTGGGGTAAATTTTTTTAAAACAGAACACTATACAGAATATTTTTTAAAAGTAGGCTCTAAATCATATGCTATTAATGAAAAGTACAGTAAAAAAAATAATGAAGATTATTATCTTTTAGAAATTAAAGATGGTCAAACGAGTTTTATTTTCACTGTTGATAATTATTTTAATAAACAAAAGCAAATAGTAAAAGATATAATAAGCTACAATAGTGATGAGATATCATGTATAACTTTAGTCTATGTTGGCAATAATCATATAAGTAGTCCATTGTGTTCTATAGATAATAATTTATATTCTTTTATAAGTGTAAAAGATAAATATGATTTTACTGACTATTTGAATAAGATACCACAGTATTCTTCAAAATTATTACAAGAAAGTGAAAATTATAATAATTATGCTGATATATCTGTTAGTGATAATTTGTATGCAGATGAAACATTATTGATTTACAATTATAAGAATTTTATAAAATATGATAAAGAAGAACAGTATTCTTTACAATTTTCTAATTTTGACAATTATAAAAATGAATTTGGATACTTGATAGATAAATATTATTTGATACCAGATATTGAAAATAGTACTGAATTTTCTAAGTATCTTTTGTACGATTTAAAGGAAGGTTACAATGACGAAATAGAATTACCTAATAATATCTCTAGACAATCTTATATCAATGGAATTTATGATGGAAAACTATATATATTTGATAAAAGTAATAAAGTTCAATATTCTATAGATCCAAGTAATAAAAAAGTAGAAATTACAGCAGATGAGAATAATTCAGCTTTTGTTTATCAAGATGGTAGGGAACTTCGTAAAAGTGTTTATGACTTAGCTAATGATAAGGTTTTATTTTCTCCTAATGTAAATGACTATAAAAATATAAAGTATGACTCTATTTATGTTTATAAAGATTTTGCTGTTTATAGCATTAATGGTGATTATTATAAAATATATAAAGATTACATAAATAATCCTATCTTTTTATTCAATGACGAAAATGTTAAAGAAATGAGAGTAAAGAAAGATAGATTATACTATATAAAAGATAATTTCCTTTACCGTTATGATGATTATGGCCTTGTGAAATTGGTTAAAAGGGAAGAATTTCGTTATAATTTTGAAAATATATATGATGTCTATATTAATCAGTAATACTTTGTATTAAAAAACTTTAAATATGAATAAAAGTGGTGTATACTTTATTATAGGGTGATAGTGATGATACTAAGGAAGCCGTATGCTTTTTTGATAAAATATTTTAAAATTATACATGCAATCATGGTGGCTTTTATATTTTATATTACTTTAAAAACGTATAATATATTTAACTTTTTAGGTACGTACATTTCTAACGGGCAAGTATTATCTACATATGATGATATATCAAAAATTTACGTTAATTCTTGGTTTATTTTTTCTGTGTGTTTATTAATTTTAATAAGTTCTTTAGTTTTGTACTTAATGCGTTATAAAAAGAAACCGTGCTTGTTTTATATTTTTGTTTCGGCTATTCATATATTACTTTTGATATTCCTAATATTTACTTCGTCGTTTCTTTATAATTTAATGTTTGAAACACCAGACTTAAGATTAGTTAAAATAATTAGAGATATTTACTTGTTATTTATTGCTTGTGAGATACCGGCTTTACTTGTGTCTTTAGTAAGAGCAGTTGGCTTCGATATTAAAAAGTTTGATTTTAAATCAGATTTAATGGATTTTAATACATCTGCTGAAGATAATGCCGAATTCGAGCTTTCTTTAGGAGTAGATGCTGAAGATATATCAACCAAAATAAGAAAAAGTATTAGATTATTTAAATATTATTATAAGGATAATAAAATAGTTTTTATTTCAATATTTGTTTGTATTTTTTTAGTAGCAACCATTTTTTTAACTAAGGTGGTTCTTTCAATCGAAAGAGTATATAAAGAAGATCAAGTATTTAGTACTAGAACGCTTGATATTAAGGTGTTAGATAGCTATAAAACTATTTATGACAATAAAGGTTCTGTTATAAGTGATAGTAAATTTTATGTTATTTTGAAATTGCAGTACAAAAATAAGAGCAATAGTGGGGTAGTTCTAAATTTAGATAATGCTAGACTTAGCTATACTAGTTACAATAATGTTGCACCAACTACTATGATTTATAGCAAATTCTTAGAATTTGGAGTTCCTTATTATAACCAAAATTTACTTCCAAATGAAACTAGAGAGTTTATCTTAGTGTATGAACTTGATAGAGAGTTTTATGATAATGATTTTACTCTTAAATATTTATATGATATTCAAATGGTTAATAATCAACCAGAGTATAAATATCGTAAGGTTAAACTTTCTACCAAAGAATTTAAAGAGGTTGAGGACGTTGCAACTAAAAAGATGAATGAGGAATTAGTTTTTAGCGGAAGTATACTTGATGATACGAAAATAACTATTAATGATATAAGTTTAGCCAGTAGGTTTACTTATAACGTTACTAGATGTAAAAATAATGTTTGTGATAACTATATGGATGTTATTAATCCTCCTATTAGTAATGTTTATGATTTATCAATATTGAAGATTAATTATAATTTAAAATACGACGAAGAGATGGATCCTGAATTTTCTATTCCATCGTTTATATCTCGTTTTGGTAGTATTAGGTTTATAATAAATGGTAAAGAATATAATAATAAACTGGATTTGATAGATGTAACACCTTATCCAACCGATGGCTGTGTGTTTTTAGCAATAAGAAGTAAAGTTACCAACGCAGAAAAAATTTATTTGGATTTTACAATAAGAGATAAAAGATATACTTATATTATAAAAGATGATGTAATGAAAGAAACTGCTTAGTTTCTTTTATTTTTTATAAAGAAATAAATATAAAAACAAATCAAAAAATAAGTAGGGTAGTCTATTACATGATAATTAGTTTTTTTACGATATATTTATCTTATATGAATTAGTTATTTTTTATGCATTGTTGATAAAGAGATTTTTAACTTTAGTATTTAGAAAAAATAAAGTTAATATGCTAGATTTTGGTTAAATTTTATAAAGAAGGGCGATTTACCATTATTGAATACTTTAATTTCATAAATTAGTTTTTTTTCGTTAAATGAAAACTTAAATTCTCGTAATGTAAAAAATAGAGGATTAAAGAAGTAAAAGCACATAAAAATAAG
>CANQHY010000038.1 GCA_947623975.1 uncultured Bacilli bacterium | reverse complement strand
TTTTTTTTCAATTAAAGAGGTCCAATGTGGTGGGCCACCTGACGCGCCGTTAGCTTGCGTTCTAACTAGTTCACCATAAAAATCGTCAGGTAGAGCCTTAAGCGTCAAAGCAAAAGTCATGTTGTTAGTTAAAGCTGAATGCAAAATTGATCTACCAAATGCCATATGTCCTACCGGTATTTGTCCTAGATAAGTTTTCCCATTAAAGAAATCTTCATCATAAAGTTCTTTCATTCCTTCGATTGAAGAATTCAATCCCATATCGTTTAATTCTACACCTTTATGAATTCCTGATGAACCACCGGTAAACATAATATCACTTAATTCTCCGTCAATATAAGGAGTATCTGGTAATGTTAGACCATCGTAATTCGCTTTTAAAAGATGTTTTAATCTTTTATCTTTTACTAAAGTGAAATTACCATTTTTAATTTGTAATAAATTATATCCTAGTTTAAGTTTCCAATTTTTGCTTGATTCTAAAGGTGAATAAAGCAAAGTAGAAATGTTTAATGACTTTTCCAAATCTTTAAAATTACCATAAGAAAAATCAGTCGTTATAACCATTTTAGGCATAGTCAAACTAATATCATTTTTAACTCTTTCTTTATTATCAAATGGATTATAACCAACAACAACTGCTCCTAATAAATTTAAAGCATAAATAAGGTAGACAGCTTCTGGTGTATTAAGTGTACAAACTCCTATTAAATCGCCTTTTCTTACTCCTTTAGCATATAATACTTTTGCATATTTATTAATAGATTCAAATAATTCTTCATAAGTTATTTTTCTATCATCAAAAGTTAATGCAATATCGTTCATATGATCTTTACTGTTTTCTAACATATAATCATATTTACTCATATTTGGATTTACTTTCATATAATAATTCCCCCTTTAGTTCATCCAATCTCTTTTCAATGTCGCATATTTTAACACAAAAACTACTATATGTCAAAATTTACCTAATTCAACGTAACAAAAACTAATCTATTACCTTTTCTATTATATATCTTGGTCTTGCTTTAGCCTCTTTATAAATCTTTCCTACATATTCACCGATAAGTCCGATTGAAATCATCTGTAGACCACCGATAAACCAAATAGAAATAGCAAGGAAAGCCCAACCTTCTACCGCATGTCCTAAAATTTTAACTACTAACGAATAAATCATTATAGCAATACTTATAATAAGAATAATTACTCCCATCGATAAAATCATTCTCAAAGGTCGCATACTGAAAGATGTTACACCATCAAAAGCAAAGGCAAGCATCTTCTTTAAAGGATATTTACTCTCTCCTGCAAATCTCTTATTTCGCTCGTAATAGACAATGGTGCTACTAAAACCTAACTCAGGAACTATTCCCCTTAAAAATAAATTAACCTCGTGATATTGTTCCAATGCATCAAGGCTTCTCTTACTCATAAGACGACAGTCAGCATGATTATAAATAATGTCAACTCCTAGCATCTTCATCATCTTATAAAAACCTTGAGCCGTAGTCCTTTTAAAGAAGGAATCTTTTTTTCTACTGCTTCTTACTCCATAGACGATATCGTAACCTTCACTATTTTTCTTAACCATCTCATCAATTACGTTTATATCATCCTGCAAATCTGCATCCATCGAAATCACAATATCGGCTTTTTCTTTTGCCGTCATAAGCCCTGCTAGTAAAGCATTTTGATGTCCCTTATTACGCGATAGTTTAACACCGGCATATATTTTATCTTTCTTACATAAACTCTCTATAATATCCCAAGTCTTATCTTTTGATCCATCATTTACAAACATGATCTTACTATTTTTAGAAATAGCATCATTACTAATCAAAGTTTTATATTTTTCTTTGAGTCTTTTAGCAGTTTCTTCTAATACCTCTTCTTCATTATAACAAGGAATTACCATATATAATATTTTTGACATATTAACTCTCCTTTCTCAAAAATAAATAACCAAAATAATCATCTTTTTCAAACTCTTGTTCCCTTTTCATAACTAGTTCATAATTTTCGAATAACTTTGGCTCATTCTTTTTTAGTTTTTCTTCTTCATTTTTTGTGTAATAGACAATAAATAAAGTTTTTTTATCTTCTATGTATTTATGAAAACTATCGATATTATCACTAAACCTATCATATGAGAAATTCTGTTCTTCAAAGAAATATGTGCTAGGCAAAATATTTGCCATTGTATATACTCCACAATCTAAAAATCCCATATTAACCATTGTTGGATTTTCAAATTTATTAATATATTCGGCAAATTGATACTGGAACAAATCCTTTTTATCAGTGTTTCTAAACTCTTTATAATTTGCTCGGTAATAAGAAATAAATAAACTTAAAATAATACTTACTACAACCAAACCTTTAATTTTAGTCAAATTAATATGTTTATTAATAAAGGAAAATATTCCAATTAGACTAATAAGAAGGAAAAATTCGACTGGTAACAGATAATAAACATAGAAAACAAGCCCTACATAAATACCCAATATTGTAAATATATAGGTTGTTAAAATGGAAATCTTACCTTCTTTAGAAATATCCATTTTAAGTAAAAATATAGGTAGCAATAATAATAAAACACATTTATCGATTCCGTTTAAGCGAACAGCACTAATAAATCCTTTAACTAAAGTAATTGCCCTATCAATAAGACTTGAAGATGTTCCTACGTATGAGGTCATATTAATAACAAAATATACATTTATAAATTCTTTTACTCCACCTACTATAGCCATATATATTATGAAAAGAACAAAAGGTATACCCATTCCCAAAAGGAAGATAAAGCAACTTTTAATAGCCTTCTTATAGTTTTTATAATACAAAAAAGAAAAGAATATACAAGCCATAAAAGCAAACCAAAAGCCTAAAAGCGTATACTTAATTAACAATACGGCACCAGCACATAGTCCTGCTATGAAAAGTCTCTTATAACTTATATCTTTATCCTTAAAAAAAGATAAGAAATAATAAAGTGTTATAGAAACAAACGGAAGTGAAAATTCTTCAGCACTACCACCATGAACAAAACAAGCACTGGCCGTAATTAACGCTATAAGCAAAGGAAGAATTATATAAGCTGTTTTCTTATCTAAATACAAAATAACCATTTTATAAGCATAATATAAAGTAACTGTCCAAGCTAATAACTCTAAGATAAATACTCCAATAAAAGTAGTATTACTAATCAAGTAACCCACACCATATATAAGGTATAAAAGTGGTCCCTTTTGTTCAAATAAATCCAAATAAGGAATAATTCCATTAAACCAACTTTTTCCAACTGTAAAGAAAGCGTTAGCATCTACCCAATCATTAAAAGGATACAAAAAAGAACATTTACTAGTAAGCGATAAAACTAAAAAAGATATAATAAAACAAAAAAATATTGTTAATATTTTATCTTTATTACTTCTTATAAATTGCATATAATTCACCCCTAAAACAGAATAACTCTTATGATTAATTTTATAACAAAAATAAAGCTTATACAATAAAATTTGAATTATTTGTGAAAAATAAGAAACTATATCTTTTTCATTTTTAAAGTTTAAACAAACCAAAAATATCTTTGCAAAATTCTTAATTCTTTTTACGATTTAAAAAAAACTTCTCTAAGAAGAAAAGTTTTTAAATTAAAATATAATTATTTTAATAGTAGTTTTAAAGCTTCTTTTACCTGATCTTCAATAGATAAAGTATTATCTACTTTAGGTATTATAGCTTTAAATTCTTTTTCTTTATAACCAAGTCCTTTTAATACCTCTATTAATCCATCGTAGCTATTATCTTCAATCGGAAGATTACTGATAATACCAAGTTTTCCTTTTAAATCAAGTACCATTTGTTTAGCTACTTTATCACCAATTTTAGGGAATTTTTTAAGATATAAAATATTTTCTCTTTCAATAGCATCTACGACACCACCAACGCTTCCTGTTGCAAGTATTGGAAGAGCCATCTTTGGTCCTAGTCCTTTAACTGATATAAGTTTCAAAAACAAATCTTTTTCTTCAATTGTTTTAAAGCCAAAAAGACTTAATTCGTCCTCCCTTACTTGTTGATAAATATATACTTTGTATTCATTATCTTCTTTAAAAGCATAAGGATTAGGAGTATTTATTAAATAACCTATTCCATTATTATCTAAAACAATGTAGCTTCCTGTAATTTCTGTTACTTTACCAATAATATAATTATACATACAAAACCTCCATACTATTTATCTATATCTTTTAATTTTACACTAACTAGTTTAGATACACCTTGTTCTTGCATTGTTATTCCATAAAGTGTATCAGCATATTCCATTGTTTTCTTCTTGTGGGTTATTATCAAAAATTGTGTTTTATCTTTATAATGATCTAAGTAATGTCCAAAATTATCGACATTAGCTTCGTCGAGGGCTGCTTCCACCTCGTCAAAAATACAAAAAGGAACTCCTCGCACATTAAGAATAGCAAAAATTAAACTAATGGCCGTTAAGGTCATCTCGCCACCTGACAAAAGCGTAATAGTTCTCAAAGTTTTACCGGGAGGTGATGCTACTATATCGATTCCCGTTTCCAAAATATTATTTTTATCAGTAAGATGTAAATCTGCCTCGCCACCTTTAAATAACTCTTTAAATACTTTTTTAAACTCCAATCTTACTTCTTCAAAAGTTTTCATAAATTCTTCTTTCATTACTTGATCCATTTCTTCAATTATTTCAAACAATGTCTCTTTAGCATTTTGTAAATCATCTTTTTGTTCCTTTAAAAAGTTATACCTTTCACTAACTGTCTTATACTCTTCGATAGCATCTATATTGACCATACCAATATCTTTAATAATATTTCGATATCTAATTACCTCATCTCTTGCTTCTTTAGCATCCATTTCTAAAGTATAATTATTTTTAGCTTTCTCAAAAGTAATATTATAATCATCACTTAAAATTTTTAAATAATTATCTAACTTAATATCATATTTACCAATAGCTATTTCTAATTCTTTAAGCTCTTTCTCATATTTATTAATATTAGAATTATTAACTTTATTTATAGCAGTCTCTTCTTCTATCTTGATAGATAACTCTTCTTTTTTCTTTTCATAAACTTTTATATCTTTTATTAAATTCTCTTTTTCTAAAGACACATCATAATACTCTTTCATGATTTTTTCTTCTTCTTTAGAAATATTAGAAGAAATTATATTATCTAGAGATGCTAACTCTTTTTCAATGTCGTTCTTTCTTCTATTTAATTCTTCTTTTAACTCTTCTTTGGCTTTTATTTGTTCATCATCGTTAATACAATCTGATCTTTTTTCATAAAGTGAATTTTCTAAAGAAGAAATATCGCTATCAGCATTTTTTATATCTTCTTCAAGATTTGCTACAACCTCTTCTAGATCTTTTGTTTTTATCCTTAGATTTTCTAGTTCTTTTTTTTCTGAAATTACACTACGTGATAAGGTAAAGCTTCCTCCCGAAATTGATCCCCCAACATGAATTACATCACCATCGAGGCTTACTACTTTATACCTACGATATATAGCGTCACTTATATTGTTAGCTGTATCAATATCTTTAGCTACAATGACATTACCCAACTGATTTGCTACTATGCCATAATATTTAGTATCAAACTTAACAAGATTAGAAAAAATTCCAATAAAACCATCCATGTTAGTTACTTTATTGATAACGTCAGGTTCAATACCTTTGGGTTTAATAACATTCATTGGAAAAAATGTAGCTCTTCCTAAATTATTTTCTTTAAGATAATTAATAGCCGTCTTAGCAACAGATTCATCAGTTACAATTATAAAATTTTTGGAAGTTGCTAAAGATACCTCTAGAGCTTTCAAATAAACATCATCACACTGTAATACTCTAGCAATAGTTCCCTCTACTCCTGTTAACCTCGGGTTATTAAGAATAGCTTTAACTGGTGTTGGGCTATCAGAGTAAGATTCAATGTAATTTTCAAGAGAACCAATACGGTGCAAAAGATCGAAGGCCTCTCTTTTTTTACTATTACACTCATTAATCAAATTTGATTTTTTATTTTTAGCATCTACTAGAGCTAATTCAAAATCATTTGCCTCTTTCTTTTTATTCTGCAAGAAATCATTAAGTATCGTAATATCTTTTTCTAATAGTTTAATACTATTGTCTGTCTGATATAAATCTTCTTTAAGAGTAGCAATATTATTATGAACTTTACTATCACTAGCACTATATTTACTACGTTCTTTTAATAGTTCTTTTTCACCATTTATTTTTTCTTCTTTACTAGTTAATTCTAGTAATCTACTATTAGCATCTTTTATAGTCTGTTCTATTTTAATCAACTCTAATTTATCATTAGAAATAGAGATATCACTATTAGATGATTTTAAATTTAAAGATAATATTTCGCTATTAATTTCTTCAACGCTCTTTTTGGCATTACTACATTCTTCATTTATTTTTTCTATTTCATAAGCAAGTAAGGCTATTTCAATGTTTTCAAGATGCTCCTTACTATCTAAGTATTTTTTAGCTTTTTCACTTTGCAAGTGGAGAGGTTCAATTCTTGATTCTAGCTCATTTAGGATATCTAGTACCCTTGCTATATTGTCTTCTGTTTTATCGAGTTTTTTGATAGCTTCTTCTTTTCTTCTTTTATATTTTAGAACACCGGCCGCACTTTCAAAGATTGCTCTTCTGTCATATGGCGAATTTGAAAGTATTTTTTGAATTTCACCCTGCGATATTATATTAAAAGATTCTTTAGAAATAGAGTTGTCGATAAGTAAATCGGTTATGTCTTTCAATCTACATTTTTCGCCATTTAAAAAGTATTCATTTTCACCTGTTTTATAAACTCTTCTTTTTATACAAACCTCATTATAAGGAATTGATAAATAATTATCAGAATTATCAAAAGTTAAACTTACGCTAGCAACATTTAAAGGATTACGGGTCTTGCTTCCCGCAAAGATAACGTCTGTCATGCTGTCAGTTCCACGAAGAGATTTGACTGATTGTTCTCCTAGAACCCAACGGATAGCATCGACAATATTGCTTTTCCCACTCCCATTAGGTCCTACTATTGCTGTAATTTTACCATCTAAGCTTAAAGTTATCTTATCAGCAAATGATTTAAACCCTTGTGTAGATATCTCTTTTAAATACATAACAACACCCTACCTATACACTAGTAAAATTATACTATAAGTAAAAACTTTTGACAAACAAAAAAATGCCCCGCAAGGCACTTTCTAAAAATTATTTATTGATTTGGCTCATTACTTCTTCAGCAAAGTTTTCATTTTTCTTCTCAATTCCTTCGCCTACTTCAAAACGAACCATTTTTTCTACTGTTCCACCATTTTGTTTAACATATTCTTCGACAGTAACATCAGGATTTTTAACAAATTCTTGTTCCAATAAACAAACCTCTTTGTAATATTTATTGATTCTTCCTGTTACCATTTTTTCTGCTATTTCAACAGGTTTTCCTTCATTTACAGCTTGTTCTTTAATAATCTCGCTTTCATGTTCGATTACAGAAGATGGAACCTCATCTCTTTTTAAATATGCTGGACGCATTGCAGCTGTATGCATACTAACATCTCTTGCTACTTCTTCATTTGCTCCATTTAATACTGTTAAAACTGATATTTTACCACCCATATGGGAATATGCTCCAAAAACTTGATTATCTTCTTTAGTAACTAATTCGAATCTTCTAAAACTTATCTTTTCACCAATTTTAGCAATTAAACTAACTAAGTAATCTTGAATCGTCTCACCATTAACAACTAGTTTTAAGGCTTCGTCCATAGTTGTAACACCTTTTTCTAGAATAGCATTACCAACTGTTGTAATAAACTTTTTAAACTCATCATTTTTAGCCACAAAATCAGTTTCGGAATTAACCTCTAAAATAACAGCTTTGTTACCCTCTATTATAATTTGGCTAAGTCCTTCTGCTGCAATACGTGATTCTTTTTTTGAAGCTTTAGAAATTCCCTTTTCTCTTAACCAATCAACAGCTTTATTAAAATCTCCACCAGACTCCTCTAAAGCCTTTTTACAATCGAGCATTCCAGCTCCAGTCTTTTCTCTTAAATTCTTAACATCGACAGCACTAAACATATAAATAACCCTTTCTATCTAATTATTTAACGAATCTAATAATTCTTCTTTTTTCATCTTAGAATAACCCTTAATTCCTCTTTCTTTAGCAAGATCTTTAAGAGCTGTAAGATTCATCTTTGATAAATCTAAATCTTCATCATAAGAAGCTTTTTCTTCTTCTATTTCCTCTTTTTTCTCTTTTTCTTCTTTCTTTTCTTCTTTTTCAATTTCTAAAGCAAACTCGTTAATTTCTTTGTCTTCTTTTTTAGCTTTACCATTTGCTTTATTTTTATCATCTTCTGTTAAGTAATCTATAACCTCTTTACCAGTAGCTTCTGCTATAGCATTAGTTAATACACCTATCATCAATTTTACGCTTTTAACAGCATCATCATTTCCTGGTATTACATAGTCAACCATATCAGGATCGCAGTTTGTATCAACTATACCAAATACAGGAATATTTAATTTTCTTGCTTCTTTAATGGCAATTTCTTCTTTTCTAGGATCTACAATTACTAAGGCATTAGGTAGGGCCTTCATTTCTCTTATTCCCCTTAAGTTTCTATTTAATTTATCATATTCTTTTCTTATTTTAATAACTTCTTTTTTTGGAAGTAATTCAAAAGTTCCATCTGCTTCCATTTTTTCAATTTCTTCAAGTCTTTTAATTCTTGATCTGATCGTTTTAAAGTTAGTAAGAGTTCCACCTAACCATCTTTCATTAACGAAATACATTCCTGTTCTAACAGCATTCTCTTCAGCTGCCTCTTGAGCCTGCTTTTTAGTACCTACAAATAGAATTTTTCCATCATTTTCAGCAATTTCCTTCATTGCAGCATAAGCTTCTTCTATTTTTTTTGCTGTCTTTTGTAAATCGATTATATATATGTCATCGCGTGATGTATATATATATTCCCCCATCTTAGGGTTCCATCTTCTTTTTTGATGTCCAAAATGTACACCTGCTTCTAATAAATAACTCATTGACACTACTGTCATAATTCTTTTCTCCTTTTCGTTTTAATCTTCTATTAATTTCTAATAATTCCAACCATAATTGGCACTAGGTAATTAAATCCATTAATATGCTTATTTTTCCTCTTTTTTAGTAGTTTTCTTAGCCGTAGTCTTCTTAGTTGTTGTCTTTTTTTCTTCTTTAGCTTCAGCCTCTTTAGTAGCTACCTTTTTGGTAGTCGTCGTCTTCTTTGCTGCTTTTTTCTCTTCAGCTTCACTTTCTACTGTAACTTCTTCTTTAACCTTTTTCTCTTTAGTCTCGCTATTTGCCACTACTGAAACCTCAGATTTAACCTCTTTTTTAGCAGCTACTAATTTCCCTTCTAATCCTAGTTTAGCTTGTTTTACAATTTCACTAAATGCCTTAGGATCGCTTATTGCGATTTCAGAAAGCATTTTTCTATTTACTTCGATTCCAGCCTTGTTAAGTCCTTCTATAAATCTCGAATAACTTATTTCGTTTTCTCTACAAGCTGCATTTATTCTTGTAATCCATAAGCTTCTAAAGTCTCTTTTCTTTTGACGTCTATCTCTAAATGCATATTGTCCTGAATGCATTAATTGTTCTTTTGCACTCTTATATAATCTGTGTTTGCTTCCAAAGTAACCTTTAGCAGCTTTTAATACTTTTTTATGACGTGCCTTTGTAGTTACACTATTTTTTACTCTTGTCATTATTATTTCCTCCTACACTATATTACTTTTTTTAATCTTTTGTAATCGGCACTACTCAAAGTGCTGTTCTTTCTCTTGTGTCTATTTACTGAACTGTTCTTTTTACCAGTTTTATGATTTAGTCCAGATTGACGCAAAGTAATAGTTCCGCCCTTTCTTACTTTTAGAACCTTACTTAATCCACTATGTTTTTTTAATTTAGTCATTTTTATTCCTCCTATTTTGTCTTTTTAGGCATTAATAACATAATCATATTTTTTCCATCTAGTTTAGCATCTTGCTCAATATCAGAAATATCCTTAAGTCTTTCAGCAAATTTTTTAAGTACATCTAGTCCCAATTCGGTATGAGCTAACTGACGCCCTCTAAAGCGTACAGTAAGTTTTATCTTATCACCTTTTTCTAAATATTTAGTAACTTGTTTTACTTTAGTGTCAAAATCTCCTACGTCAATAGATGGTGATAATCTAAATTCTTTTAATTCCTGCATTGTTGCTTTTTGTTTTTTCAAAGCTGCCTTTTCTTTTTTACTTTTCTCATACTTATACTTATTATAATCCATTAGCTTACAAACTGGTGGATTACCATTTGGTCCGATTAGTACCAAATCAAGACTTGCATAATTTGCAAGAGTCAAAGCATCTTGTATTGATTTTACCCCCGTCTGTTCTCCATTAGGACCTATTACTAAAACTTGTGGAACTTTAATTTGTTCATTAATCAACAAATTATTCTTTGAATTTGCTATATAAAACACCTCCATAAATATAAAAAAGTGGATTAATATATCCACTTTGTAATCACAATAAAACCAGAAATACTCTTATTGGCATTATACCCAAAGCTACTCGCAATCAGGTGGATGTGGATACATCTCTTTCCTTTTTTATTACGAGTAGATTATATTATATATTCATTTGATTGTCAATAATATTTTTCAATTCTTCTTTTTTTAATCCGGTGTACTTGGCTACAGTATCTATTCCTACTTTATCTTTTAACATCTCTTTAGCTATTTCAATATTTCTTTTTTCTTTTCCTTCTTCAAAACCAAGACTTTTTCCTTCTTTAAGTCCAGCATCATGTCCAGCATTCTTAGCATCTTCTATCTTACACTTATTTATTCTTTCTTTCT
>CANQHY010000037.1 GCA_947623975.1 uncultured Bacilli bacterium | reverse complement strand
AAGTAGGCGGCGAGATAGGTAGTTCGAATCTACCCCCAGGAAGCTTCTTATTAGACAGTGCTTATAAAATAGCACTAAATAACTCGATAGGAATATCGGGTTTTTATTATGTCTTTTACCTAATTAGACATAAAGAAATTAGGGTGAGGGAATTACTTTGTTACCCTTAAGAAAAACGGAGGAAAAATGGAAAATAACCAAACTAAACCAGTTACTCAAACTGAAGAAAAAACTGAGGTGGCAGTTACAGAATCTGCTGAAAAAACTGAAAAGGTGGAAGAAAAGACTTTTACACAAGAAGAAGTAAATGCCATGGTTTTAAAAGCTACCGAAAAGGTTAATAAAAAATATAAAGATATAGACCTAGAAGCTTATAAAAAATGGCAAGATGATCAAAAAACTGAAACCGAAAAACAAAGTGAGTTTAATCAAAAACTTACTGATACTACAAACGAAAATATCACATTAAAGCAAGAAAATCTCGTTTTAAAAAGTGGTGTTAATGCTGATGATGTTGATTATGTAGTTTTTAAAGTATCTAAAATGGATGGTGAATTTGAAGATAACCTAAAGGAATTTTTGAAAGAAAATCCTAAATATCTTCAAAAAGAAGTTACATTACCAGTAGAAGATACTGGGTTACCTGTAACTAAAATTAATGAAAATGCAGAGAATGGTGTAACTGCTATATTAAAACAAAAACACCCTGATTTGTTTAATAAGTAAGAAGGAGAGATGATTTAAAAGGCAAATGCAGTTGAAAAAAATGGTACTCATAAGAGAAAAGAAACTTATGCAAATGAAGTACTAACTATCGCTAGAAGCGAAACAAATATTTATGAAGACTTCTCAACAGATTATGAAGTCAATGGTGCTACAGGTCAAATAATGGTACCAACAAGAGATAAGGAAGTAGAATTATCAGATTACGATATTCTTAATGGTGTAGAATTAAAACAATCTGCAACAGATTATCTACCATTACCAATTGATAAGGATTACGCATGTAATGAACTTATTGATGGTTATGAAGCTGAAGCAGTACCTGATAATTTAAAAGCGCAAAGAATTGAAAGTGCTGGTTATTCTATTGGTTTATATAAAGAAAAAATGGCTATTAAAGAATTAGAAACAAAAGGTACCGCAAGTGGTGATACTGAAGAAACAACTAAAGAAAACATATATGAAAAAATTGCTACTGAAATTTCTAATATGAAAAAGAGAAATATGAAAGTAGCATCAATGCGTGTTGCAGTTAGTGCGGATACTGAATTAAAATTATTAACGGATGATAAATTTGCTAATACAAATGGTTCTTTAGGTGCTGAATTAATTCGTGAAGGTATTATTGGTAAAATTAATGGTGTTTATGTAAAACCTAATTATTTAATGGATGAAAATACTGAATTTATTATCTATGATAAAAGATATTGCCAAAAATATGAAAATTGGGCTGTTGAACCTACTATTAATAATATTTCTGATGGTAAACATATTGGTGCATCAGCATTACAAGGTCGCCAAGTTGGTGGTTTAATGGTCACAAATGCACTTGGTGTTCAAGTAAAAAAAAAAGTAGCGTAGAAAAAATTAAAGTAAGTGTTCCTAGCGGAGAAACTTCATTAAATCTTGGTGAAAAGACTGTTCAAGATTTATGTGAAAATTTAAGTATCGATGATACTGGAAATGTAGCAGGTGCTTTAAAACATGTAGAAAACTGGACTGAATTTTCTAAAACCGACAATACTGGAAATTTTATTCCTTTATACTTTGAAGAAGCAAAAGGACAAGCTAAAGGAACTATTAAGTGTGAACTTAAGGGAACTGGTGCAAAATTAAAGAAACCAGTTGCAGTTGATGAAAAAGATGGTTTAATTGTGTTCCAAGTACATAACAAGGACAATACAATTGAAATAACAAGTGAAGGAAAAGAAACTAGAACACTTAATTTAAGTGAAGTTGACTTACAAACTGAATAGGAGGTGTTATAGATGAATAGTTATATTGATTATAATTATTATTCTAAAACCTTTAAAGGGATGGTAATCCCTCAAGAAAAATTTGATAATGTAGCCTTAAGAGCAAGTAGTAAAGTAAAAAATAGAATTATAAATGGAGATATAAATTTGTTTATAAATGATGTTAAAAATGCCACTTGCTCTGTGGCTGAAATTTTGTACAATCAAGATCTAAATAAAGAAAAGTTAAACAATATTTTAAAAGGAAAGGAACAATTTGTAACAAGTGAAAAAGTTGGAGACTATAGTAGAAATATAAGTAATCCAACAATTAGTGATTTACAAAATGTTACTTCCGACAAGTATGTTAATGACTTAATAGAAGTTGAATTAGAAAATTACTTATTTTACACAGGCTTATTGTATACGGGTATACCATATGTATAATGAAAATATTTTAAAAGATATAACAATTGTTAATAAATGGTTTAATAAAGAAAATAAACAAAATGAGTATAAAATAAGTCATGTAAAAGGATTTTGGAGTTCTAATGATGGAATAACTATATCTAATACAATACTTATAAAAAATGACGGGGTAAAAGTTATTATTTTTATGGATCAAAAAGGATATGTTAGCCCAGAAGAATATCAAAAAAAATATTTAAAAGGTTCGTGGACTTTAAAAAATGATGACTATCTTATTAAAGGCTACGTAGATGAAATATCTACCATAGCAAATTATAAATCATTATATGAATGTATGAAAATAACAAATGTTGCAATTAAGGACTATGGTTCTTTGGACATGCAACATTATGAAATTATAGGAGAATAATGCAATTTGAAATTGATGCATTTTTACCTAATCAAGAAGAAATAATAAAAAAATTTGGATTAGATAAAGATGGCCGTATTCAAAACGTTATTGATAATAGTTTTATACATTATATGAAACTTAAAATGCCCGAAGATAGTGGAATGATGGAAAATAATACAAGGAATCCAGAAGGTGGATTTGTAACAGTTGAAACTCCATATGCCCACTACCAAAATGAAGGTATTTTATATGTAGACCCTATTAATAGCAAAGGTGCATTTTATGATCCAATAAGTGGCATGTTTTGGAGTCGCCCTAATACTAAAAAAATTCCTAGTGATAGAACTTTAAATTACCATGGTGGGCCTGATAGAGGTGCACATTTTGTTGAGAGAACCGCAACTGAAAATTTTGATGATATTATAAATGAAGCACAAAAGGAGCTAGATAAACTATGATTGAAAGCATTAGAAAATATATAGCACAATGTCCTTATTTGGACGAATTTATAGAACTAAATGTGAATTATTTAGTCGATAAAGCAAAAGCATATTCGATTAATGAAAGTTCAAGTTATAATCCTGTACTAAATGAAGACAAGTGTGGAAATAAATCAATGCAGTTTTTATTTTCTTTTGATGCAAAATTATATTGGAACGAAGAAATAAAAAATAATATTGATAATTCATTATTCTGCGAAAATTTTAGAAATTGGTTAGAAAAGAATGATAATAATGGTATTTATCCTGAAACGGAAGAAAATATAATACCAGAATCTATTGGTGCAGTAACCAATGGATACATTTATGCAACAAATGCTGATGAAGCAATTTATCGCATAAGTTGTAAATTTACTTATTTAAAAAAAGGAGGAATGTTTAAAGAGTAGATTTGTAAAAAGAACTGAAATAATGGCATTTTTAAATATACAACCAGATAAAGAAGAAACGTGGGCAATTGTTGGTAATGGTATGACAACAGGGGCTTATTCTTATGATGCTAATGAAACAAGCGAAACCTATATCGTTAATGATAATGCAACCACAACGGTTGACGGTTATACTGTCGCATTAGATGGTGAAATGAAATGTATATTTGGTGATAAGGTATATGATTATATTAATGGGTTGAGATATAAATTAGCAACTGGTACAGATGCGGAAACAACAGTTTTATTGATTGATAAGTATGATGTAACGGAAGAAACTAAATTTAAAGCTCAAAAATTTAATTGTTCAATTAGTGTAAGTTCATATGGTGGTGATGGTGGTGTAACACCGACTATCGCATTTAAAATTAATGTAAATGGTGACCCTATTAATGGGACTGTAACACTTGCTGATGGTGCACCTACTTTTGAACCTGCAGTTTAATATTTATGGGGGGGTAGATTAACTACCCTCTTATTTTTTTTATTAAGTGAGGATGATAATAATGAATGAATATATTAGTTTGAAAAAAAGAAATATTTTAAAAATAGGTATTAAGGATGAAAATAATAACCCTAAATTAGATGAAAAAGGTCAAGAAATTTATTTAACTTTTGATTTAGAAGATATTAATACACCAGAAAATTATAGCAAATGTGTTTATTTGATTCAAAAAGCAACAGACATATTAAGAGATAAAATCGCTATTATTAATAAAAAACAAGATTCTAAAGGAAAAGGAATAATGACCAAAAATGAAGAAGAAAAAATCAAAGCTTTAAAAGAATATTATAAATCTTCTGAAGAAGCAATGGATTTATTTTTAGGAAAAGATGGTACTAAAAAAATTTTTGGTGACACTAGATATCTTACTATGTTCGATGACTTAAATGAAATGTTAGAACCAATTTTACCAAAATTAAAAATAAATTTTGCTAGCATTGAAAAGAAAATAAAAGAAAAGTATAAAAATACGGACTCTAATGTTTTAAAAGATGAATAAATATCCTGAATTTATACAAATTGGTTCTAAAAAATATAAAATCAACACAGATTTTCGTATAGCTTTAAAATGCGATGAAGTTTTTAGAGATGAGACAATAGGCCAATTAGAAAAAAGTATGGCTATTATTTATATTTTATTGGGTGAAGAAGCATTACATGATTATAACAATTATAATAAAATATTAAAATTACTTGTAAAATATCTACAATGTGGTAAAGATATTGAAGATTTAGACACAAGTGAAAAAGAACCTTCGATGGATTTTAAACAAGATGAGAGTTATATTAAAGCAAGTTTTATGTCTGATTATAAAATCGATTTAGATAAAAAAGAGATGCATTGGTGGCAATTTTACGATTTGTTACAAGGCTTAACTGAAAATAGTATACTAAATCGAGTTAGAACTATAAGAGAGGAACCTTTATCTGGTAAAAAAGGAAAAGAATTGCAAAAATGGATTGATGCGAAAAAAAGTGTAGATTTAAAACGGAATAAAACTCAAAAAGAAAAAGATTTAGATAAATATTGGGAAGAACAATTGAAAACGAGGTGAGGTAAAAGGATGGTTACTTAAAAATAAAAACAAGAGCTGATAACTCTGATTTAAAAAAAGATTTAACGCAAGCCAAAAAAGAATTAGATAAATTAAAAAAAGAAGAAGAAAAACTTAATGATAAAAAAATTAAATTAGAATTGGATAAATCAAATTATGAAAAAGAATTAGAAGAAATAAAAAATAAAACGGATAAAACTTTGGAAAATGCGCAAACAGAGTCTCAAGTAAATTTTGTTTTAGGAATGGAAACTTCCGAAGTTGATAATTTAAATCAAAAATATGCAAAAACATTTGATAGTTTAGATAATATTAATGGTAAACTTGATGAAAACAAAGAAAAGCAAGTACAAATAGGGAAAAACATTGATCAAATTAATTCTAAATTGGAAAAACAAACTAAATTAGATGGTTTAAATGAATCTGTTGAAAAGGCAAATAATTCTATTACAAAAACAATAAAAAAAGTTGGTAAGTTAGCTTTAGCAGTATTCGGCATCAGAAGTGCTTATTTAGCTGTAAGACAAGCGGCTAGTACATTATCATCATATAACGATAAAATAGGTACGGATTTAGAATATATTAAATTTGCTATGGCTAGTGCTTTGCAGCCCATAATCGAAAAGTTAATTAGTCTAGTATATAAATTGCTTGGGTATGTAAATTATCTTGCAAAAGCCTGGTTTGGTGTCAATTTGTTTGGTAATGCAACCCTTAAAAATTTTAATAAAACAGATAAATCAGCAAAAAAATTAAAGAAAACATTAAGTAGTTTTGGATTTGATGAACTTAATATTTTAGAGGATCAAAGTGAAAATAGTAGTGATTCCGAAATAAAAACACCATCTTATGATTTATCAGAAATAGAAGATATAGAACCACCAAAATGGTTACAAATTGTTAAAGATATAGGAAAATGGATTATTGATCATTGGAAAGAAATTGCTATTGCAATAGGTCTAGTAGGTGCGGCCTTATTAGGAATAAAAATATGGGATTGGATTACTGGTGCAAAGAAAGCAAAAGATGCTACTAATGGGTTATCTTCATCATTTAAAGGATTTTTTGATGGACTTGGGAAAGCTGCAGAATCTATAGCTATTTTAGGAGGCATCGCTTTAGTAATAAAGAGTTTAACGGGATTAATTGATACATTTAGTAAAAGTGGTATGACCCTAGGTGAAGTTGCAGGATTATTAGGAATAGTACTTGGAGAATTAGTAGGTGCTTTTATTTTATTATTAGGAGCTATGACATTATTAAGCCCTAGTTGGCAAAGTATCGCTGCTGCTGCAGTGATTTTTGCAGGTTTTTCTGCTGCAATTTTGTCGGTTAATGAATTATTAAAAACAATGTCTAAAAGTGGCATGGAGGTTGGAGATGTTGGATTATTACTAGCGGAAATTGTTGGATCATTAATTGTTTTAATAACGGCTCTAACTATTGCTGCTCAAGCATTACAAAGTCCACTTGCAATGGCAGGGTTAGCTGTTTTAGTAGCCTCAATATCAGCAATTTTATTAGTAGTTGCTGCAACATTGCCTACAATTTTAGATGCTTGTTCAAAGTTTATTAACGACATAGGGCCTTTTGTAATAAAACTTTTGGCAATAATATCAGAGTCGATAGAAAAAATAATTAATGCTTTGGGCAAAAATTTACCGCCTATTATTCAATCGGTTGGTGATTTATTTACCAAAATATTTTCAGGCATTTCTAACATCATATCATCAATTGGTAATGCTTTAGTAAATATTTTAAATGCGTTGAAAAATTTGGTTACTTCAGTTTTATCATCTCTTTTAAATTTTATAAATGGACTAGGTCCAGCTATAGAAAATTTTGTTGACAGCGCAATACGTTCTGTTACAAAGTTAATTAATTTTTTAATTAGTGGTATTGAATATTTAGTTAATACATTAGTTATTGATGGTGTAAATGCAATAATCAAAGGAATTAATAAAATTGGAAAATATGTTGGCTTTACTATAGATTTAGTACCTGATTTTAAGATAAGAAGATTTACTCCAAAATTGGCTAGTGGTGGAATTGTTGATGTTCCTAAAAAAGGAGTTAATATAGGTGGAGCTATAGCAGGCGAAGCAGGTGCTGAGGGTGTATTCCCATTCACTAATGCAGAAGTAATGGAAAGAGCAGGTAGAGAAATTGGTAAATGGGTAACAGTTAATATTGATTTAACAAATACCATTGATGGTAGAGTTTTAAATAAAAGATTAGAAGTAATTAAAGCAAGAGATAACTTTTCAAGAAATGGAGGTTGAATAAAAAGACAGTTAATTTAATGAATTTCCCTAAAATAACAAAAATTAAACATACGATAGAACCAACATGGGATAGTAAAACAGGTCGTAATTCTAATAGTGGTAAGTTTTCTGGAACATTTGTAGGATGGTTTGATACTTTAGAAATAAACGTTGGAAAAACAACACAGTCAGAATTAACCCAAATTAGAAATCAAGTTGAAGTGCCTATAATAGAAAATGTACAATTTTTGGATTCCAAGACGGGAAATAATAAAATTGAAAATTTTTACGGAACAGCAATAGGTGTTGAAATTACTAATATTCATATGTCTGATAATAAAAAAACATATCCTCCATTTACTTTTAGTCTGAAGGCAGTTGAAAGAAGGAAAGATATGTAATGCTTTATACAGATTTAATGCAAAAACCAGGAAAAAGAATAAATCCTAAAATATATTATTTTTCTAATGGTGAAAAAATAGAGTATGGATATGATGACATCATATCTTCAAAACCTTTTTTTAATGCAAAAATTGTTGGAACCGTTATGCAAGGATTAAATCTAGAAATAAAATATGAATTACCTGATACCGAAATATATTTTGAAAATGAAGTTAGATATGGTCAAGATAGTGCCATAAAAACTTTTGGACCGTATTATTTAAAAGAAAAACCAGTTTATAATGCGGATACTAAAAGTTTTACAATTACTTTGTATGATAGACTATTAAAAACGATGATAGATTATCAACCTATAAATATAGTTTTTCCTACAACTGTGTTCGAGTTTTTTCTTAAATTATGTGAAGAATGTAAATTACAAACTAATATAAAACAATTACCAAATGGAAATAGAATTATATCTTATGACATATATCAAAATATAGGGTACACATATCGTGATGTTTTAGAAGATATTGGTCAAGCAACAGGAACTTTATTTAAAGTTGTTGGAAATGAAATTTCAACTTGTAATTTAAATTCAAATGATGAAGTAATAATAAATGATGATATTTTAAGCAATCAAAATATTGCTTTAGGAGAACATTTTGGACCAATTAATTCAATAATACTTTCAAGAGCGGGAGATACGGACTATATATATAAAAGAGATGAATCTTTAAGTGAATGGAATGAATTTAAAATATCGGATAATCAATTAATGAATGACAATAATAGAAGTGAGTATTTAGAAGAATTATATGATGCTTTATATGGAATAGAATATGATATTTTCGATTTGGAATTAGTTGGTTATGGTGGATTTGAACCTTTACAAAAAATAAAAATTGAAACAGGTGGACAAACTTATTATTCATATGTTTTTAATAATGAACAAGAATATACACAAGGATATTCTGAAAGTATCTATACTGAAATGCCAGAAGAAAATGAACCAAATTATTTAGTTTCGGATACAACTGATAGAAAAATAAACCAAACTTATATTATTGTTAATAAACAAAATCAAACTATAAAAAGTGTTGTTAATCAAGTGCGTGATCAAACCGAAAAGATAACTCAAGTTACACAAACTGTAGATGAATTAAATCAAAAAATTTCAAATATTGCTGATTTAACAATTGAAGGGAGTAGTAATACTAACATACTTACTTTGGAAAAAGTTTTTGGCGGTATGCCTTTAAATATAAAAATCTATCCAATAGGCAAATCAATCAGTTTACTTTATCCAAATATAAATTTATATCCTAACGAAAATTTATATATACCAATTCGATACTTGTATTTTGAAAATACCGAAACTAATGAAATTTTTAAGTATGAACTGCCTGATGATTTGCTATATTTAAACAGTAATGTTTATGATAATTTTGATTTAGATTATGAAAATGAAATTTGTCAAATAACTAAAAAATGTGGATATAATGCTGATGGAACAATTTATCAATTAGACCAAGAAATTATAAGAAAATTTCCAATGCCCGATATAAATATAACAAGTGGTAATTATAAAATTTATTTACCTAGTTATGATCTAGCTTATATATATTGTAGAACTGCAGGGAAAAATGATTATACAAATATTTTTGCAACGAAAATTGAGTTAAATAGTAGTATAAAACAAACAAGTGAAGAAATTAGTTTAGAAGTATCCAAAAAAATTAGCAATGATGATGGTGGTGTAGAACTTGCTTCTTTAATCAGACAAACTGCCGAAGAAATATATTTTAAAGCAAACAATTTTGGTTGGGAAAGCAAAAATTCGTCAATGACAACTGATGGCGATTTAACGGCTCGAAATGCTACTTTAAATAATGCAAATATTGTCGGTGGAAAAATAACTTTAACAGATGGAGCACAAATAGTTGGGGATGATGGATTAATAGTTAATTTACAATTTACTGGATTTACGCGAAGTGCTTATGAATTAGGTGGAGGTACTTATTTGCCCGTTGGACATTTAGGAACTGCTGCTGCAACTGCAAATGTTGATAAATTAAACGATATGATTATAACTTACAAAATTCCTGAAAATTTCATTGTTCAATCCGCTAGAGTTATATTAGCTCATGCTCCAATTACATGGAAAATTTATTCTGATGGTTCAACAATAAAGGGATATTCACGAAATTTAAAATTGTATAAAGTTAATAATTCTAATGTTAGTTATGATCTAGTTGATTATGATATACAGCTTAATACAAATGTTAGTGAAATATCAAATGCTTTTGGGGCTAATGGTTTTACAGGAAATGAAAATAATACAACTTTTGCAACAAGTACTGATATAAAAAATCAATTATCAACTAATTCTGTGGGACAATTATCAATTAGAACTTCAGAAGGTATTTCTAACAATACAAATTATATTTTTTCACATACAGGTGGGGTTTTTGGTTATTTAGAAGTAATAGGTTATAAAAAATTTTAATTTAAGGAGGAAATATGAAAAAAATAATGAATGATATATATATATATATATACAATTACGGAAAAAAATCAAAATATGGAAGGGGGTGCGGTTATTTAGTAACAGCACCTCACAAATGGAAGGGGGCAAGGCATAAATATTATTTTTGCTCTTTTCTGTTAAGTAGAGGTGCTGCTCTATGAACTTAGATGGTATAATTGAAAATTTACCAGATACATCGACACCACTTAATAAAAGTACTTTTGAAAAGATGGCGAATGCCATTTTAGATAAAGTATATCCAATAGGGAGAGGCTTTATTGATTTCACAGATACTGATTATAGTAATTATTTGGGATTTACTTGGGAAAGAGAATTAGTTGGATTAACACCAATTGGATATGATCCAAATGATAATGATTTTGATGAAATAGGAAAAACTGGAGGAAGTAAAACTCATCGCCACGATTTTAAAATCGGTATGTTAATTAACTGGTCGGAAATTATTATACAAAATTTTGACAACCAAGGGGCATGGTCTTACTCACAAAAAAAATATACTAAATCATCAGGAGTAGAAACAGAAACGTTTAATACACGTATGAACACAGGCCATACTACAGCCAGCAATGAGTTCAATAATGTTAAGACTTCATACTCAATTGGCGATACAGATACGGCGTCTAGTTTTTCACCTTATAAAGTAGTAGCTTATTGGAAAAGAACAGCATAAGAGCAAAAGTAATATGCCAAATAATATGGCATACGAAAAACAAAATTGGAAAGGATTACCTGAC
>CANQHY010000036.1 GCA_947623975.1 uncultured Bacilli bacterium | reverse complement strand
TAGGTATTTTGACAAGTGTATCAAAATAACCTAAGGGGCTATCTTTTTATATCAATATTCGAAAAAGTTCGAATAGAAACGTCACTGGTGCTGAAAACAGGAATCGAACCTGCGACCTATCGCTTACGAGACGATTGCTCTACCGACTGAGCTATTTCAGCATAAATGTCTATAAGACATTTAAAATATTATCATAAACAAACAAATTAAACAAGACAATTATTTTTGAATTAACAATTCATGTATTAATTCTTCTTGATTATTAAGATCAAAATCTTCAATTCTATCTACTCTACATTTTTCAGCAAGAATTATTGCCCTTACTTTTTTAACGGCATTTTCTATTTCATCATTTATAACAACATAATTATACTTAGTTATTTCATTTATCTCTTTGTATGCATTTCTAAATCTTTCTATAATTTTATCTTTCGTTTCAGTATTTCTTTTAACTAGTCGATCTCTTAACTCTTTCATACTAGGTGGCATAATAAAGATAAAAATTCCTTCTTCCATCTGTTCTTTAACTTTAAGAGCACCTTGAATATCTATTTCTAATATTATATCCTTGCCACTATCTAACATTTGATAGACCAAATCCTTAGGAGTACCGTAATAATTATCACCATGAACTTTAGCATATTCCAAAAAATTGCCTTTTTTGATATTTTTTTCAAATTCTTCACGAGTTACAAAGTAATAATCCTTTCCATTTATTTCGCCTTCTCTTTTTTCTCTAGTAGTCATAGAAATAGACAAATTAAGACTATCATCTTCTTTTAATAACTCACCACAAATAGTACCCTTTCCAGCACCAGATGGACCAGAAATAACAATTAAATTTCCTCTTTTATTTTTAGTCATAAGCACCTCTTTATTTACATTATTATATAATAATAATTTATTTTTTTAAACTAAATTTTTAAGTACTCAATTATATTTCCATCGATGTCTTTAAGAAATATTTCATCTTCATTAATAATAATATAACTATTTGTCGTCCCACCTCTCGGGTAAGATAATGATCCAGGATTAACAAATATTAGATCACCACTTTTGAAAATTTTTCCTACGTGAGTATGTCCATAAGCCATAATATCAAACTTGTCACAAGGTAATTTATTAGGATTATATTTGTTACCGTGACTACAAAATAACTTTTTATTGTTGATGTTTAAAACTAAATAATCGTAAAGTGGAAAAGAAGATACTAATTCATCTATTTCGCTATCACAATTACCTTTAAAGACATATAAATTTCTAAAATTTTCAAGGATTTCTTTTATTTCATTTGAATTATCTTCATAATTATTATAATTAAAATATAAGTCTCCAAGTATAATGGATATATCAGGTTTTTCTTTTTCGTATATTTCTCTTAATTTTTTTGCATAATAGATTACGCCATGAATATCTGATGCAATTAGAGTTTTCATAAATTACTCTCCTATTTGAAAAAGTGTACCAAAGTACACTTTAATCATTATTTTTTTCTTCTTTGTTTTCTTTTTTATTTGTTAAAAGTTTTTCTAGCGGTTTATTGCTACCCTCAAATGCTCTTAATACTTCGATTGGTAGAGCAAATATTATTGTGTTAGATTGGTCTGAAGAAACATCGTTAATAGTAGATAGTGTTCTTAAATGAAGAGCACCAGGTACTTTATACATATTTTCTGCAGCTTGGGCTAAATTGATAGAAGCTTCAACCTCTCCCTTAGCTTTCGTAATTACTGCTTGTTTTTCTCTTTCTGCTTCAGCTACTTTAGCAATTACTCTTTGCATTTCTTCAGGAAGAGCGACATCTTTTAATTCGACATTTTCAACTTTGATTCCCCAAGGATCTGTAAGATTATCAATAATACTACAAATCTCTGTTGATATTTTTTCTCTTTCACCTAAAAGTTCATCTAACGTTACTGCTCCTACTGCATTACGCATGGTTGTTTGAGCAAGTTGACCAATAGCATAAAAATAATTTTCTACTGCTAAAATTGATTTAGATGCATCAAATATTTTATAATAAATAACCGCATTTATTTTAATTGAAACATTATCTTTTGTTATAGCATCTTGTGCAGGAACATCAACTGCCTTAGTACGAATATCGACCTTTTTGTAAGATTCAAATATTGGTAATACAAAATTCCAGCCTGGATTCATAATCTTTTGAAACTTACCAAGTCTGAATTTTACTCCTCTCTCGTATTCGTCTACTTGAACGATGCAAATAGGTAGTAAAATAATTAGAACAACAACAATAATAATCCATATCATAAAATTAACCTCCTTTTTATAATATAAATATATTTATAAACTATTCAATTCTTCATTTATTAATTTTTTATAATCTTCTACCCCAGGCTGATCAAATGGATTTATTTCCATAAGAAGGGCTCCAATTATGGAAGATAAAATGAAGAAATGAATTAGTTCTCCCATAGTTGTCTCGTTTTTCTCATCGATTGTAATAATGTTACTTGGCGTATAACCATTATAATGGGCTAATCCCACTTTATCCATCACAATCTTATTGAGACTATTAAGCTCAATATCATAGTCATCAAGCGTAATTTTTTTATCCTTTTCAATTCCTATAACAGTTTCAAAAATCATATCATAGCCCTGTTGAAAATATTGACCCTGAGAATGTAAATCACGTGTATTAATAGAAGATATTGGTAATATCCCTTTGCCATCTTTTCCTTGGGTTTCGGCAAATAACTGCTTTAACCACTCTGTAAAATAAGTTAATTTTTCATTATATACCGTAAATGATTCAACTCTTTTTCCCTTGCTATAAAGTATATCTCTAATAACAGCATATTCTATCGCTCTATCGACTCTTGAAAATGATTGCTTAGCTCCATCTAAAAGTTTAGCTATATTTATTCCTGCCACAGAAATTGGTAAAAGACCAACTGGAGTAAGGCAAGAAAATCTTCCTCCAACATTACTAGGTATTACAAAAGACATATATCCTTTTTCTTCTACCAAATTTCTAAGTGGCCCACTGTCTTTATCAGTTGTAATAATTACTCTATTTTTTAATTCCTCTTCATCATATTTCTCTTTTAATTCTTTCATGATAAGAGAAAAAGCAACAGTTGTTTCTAGAGTAGTACCAGATTTAGATACAACATTTACAATAATATCCTTATCTTTAATATATTCTAACTTCTCATAACATTCTTCAGATGAAAGATCTGTCCCAAAAAAGATAATTTCTGGTTTATTTTTTTGGTAGCAAGGACTAAGGGCTTCTATTACAGCCCTACTTCCCATGTAGGATCCACCAATCCCAATTACAACAAATACATCACAGTTTGCCTTTATATAATCTGTCAGGTTAATAATTTTAATAAGTTCCTTTTTTTCAATAAAAGTATCAAGCTTATTCCAGTAAGCTAAATCGCCATTTATAAAACGTTCTTTTATTTCTCTTGCCCTATCCAAATACAAAACTTTATCTTCTTTTTTTATATACCTGCTCATGTATTTATGAAAATCAAAATTAATCATTGGACCTCCTAATATTTACTACTACTGCATGTAATCTCTTATCATTTTTTAAAGTAATATAATCTTTATTACACTTATCTCCATCTAATACTATATCACAATTATCTGAAACATGAACCCTTATCTTATAAAGTGTGTCAAAATATTTATATTCCAATTCATAACCATCCCAATGTGACGGAATACTAGGCTTGATTTTCAAAGTGTTTCCTTCTTTTTTTAGTCCTAGAATTTCACTAATTCCAATGTTGTAAAACCAACCAGCACTTCCTGTATACCAAGTCCATCCACCACGGGCTAAATTTTGTTCATTACTGTAAATATCTGCTGCTATTACATACGGTTCCACTTTATATTTCTCAACATCTTTTGAAGATGTTGTTCTATTAATAGGATTAATCATCTGATAATAATAGTAAGCTAAATCCTTTTTACCAATCTTTATTAATGCCATTATGTACCATGCTACAGAATGTGTGTACTGACCACCATTTTCCCTTATTCCTACAGGATAATCCATTATATAGCCAGGATTATTAGTAGAATTTAAAAAGGCTGGTGTAAGTAATTTTATTATCTTACTATTTTTGTCAACTAGATTTTCTTCTACTGACTGGATAACTTTTTCTATTCTAGAACTTTCTATTACATCCGATAAAATAGCAAAGCTCTGGGAAATTAAGTCAATTTTACATTCATCATTTAAGTGGGAACCTAATGTACTACCATTGTCGAAGAAAGCTCTCAAATAATAATCTCCATCCCAAGCATTTTTATTTAAAGAATCTTTTAATTTTGGCAAAAATTCATAGAAATCATCTATAGTTATCTTTTTATATTTCTTTACAAGTTCTGCAAACTCATTCATTACCATGTATAAGAAGAAACCTAACCAAACACTAGTGCCTTTTCCTTCAATTCCAACTTTGTTCATTCCGTCATTCCAGTCACCGCCACCAATAAGAGGTAAACCGTTAGCACCTAGTTCATTCATTGATTTATAAAGAGATTTTAAACAATGTTCATAAAGTGTATCCTCTGTTGTATAACCATAATTTATTCCTCTTTCTTCTTCATTAGGTTTTAAGTTTTCACCAGTAACAAAAGGAACTTTCTCATCTAATATCTTGTAATTACCACTTATATTTACATATTTACAAACAGAATAGACAAGCCATAAGAAATCATCTTTATATCTGCTTCTTAAGCCCAGTTTAATTATCTCATGCCACCAGTGAAGCACATCACCTTCCACAAATTGATGACTAGCATTATTTATAATTTGATCTTTTGCTAATTCCTCATCAATTATACAAATATTAGTAGCGTCCTGTAATTGATCCCTATATCCAAATGCCCCACCAACCTGATAGAATCCTGCTTTAGCATTAATTCTTGACGATAGAACTTGATAAGTATACCAACCATTAATAACTGTATCAAAGCTTAAATCTTTAGTCTTTACTTTAATAACACTTATTTTATCTTTCCAATACTTTTTAACATTGTCCAACTCTTTTTCAATATTCTCATTATTATTGTATTTATTAATAAGTTTTGAAACATTATCATTACCAATTTCTGTTCCTAGTAAGAATGAAAACTCTAAAGTTTCAGATGGCTTTAAATCGAGTTCTACATCGATTGATTTAAACAAAATTCTAGATATCATGTAATCTTTTATTGGTAAAGTAGATGATAGAAAGGCTGTTATATGTGAGAAATTAGTATTATATACATTTCTTATCAAAACAGAATTCATATTCTCATAATAATCTGAAAGTAAATACCTACTAGATTTTTCCTCATTAGGACCAAAGGTAGGATTTATAAAGAAAGTAAGTTTATATTTTTTACTATCATTACTCTTGTTTGTAAAATTTACTTTATAAAATTTAACAGTATCATTAGAACTTACAAATTGTGTTGTATCAAAGCAATAATCTTTAGTATTATGGTAAAAGATAGAATATCCAAAGCCATGAACCGCTCTTATTGGGTTTACTGTTTTACCATTTACTTTAATTCCTTCTGACTTATCATTTAACACAATATCATTAGTCCAAGATGTCAATTTAAACATCTGACTATTATAAGCATAAGTGAATCCGCACTCGTTATTAGTAACGATTGTACCAAAGTTTTTATTAGCTATGACATTTGACCAAGGTGTTGGCGTATCCATATTGGTAATTACATACTCGCTACCATCGGAAGAAAATCCACCAAAATCATTGTAAAAAAGTAAATTATTATTATTAAAATTATCCGGCATACTCTTTTCAATTTCTGCTTTTTGATAACTTACCATTGTATTTTCTTCTTGAAGCACCTTTACACTTTCTGCAAGTGACGTACTTTTTTTCGTATCAAATCTAAGCCTTGCTACCATATTTAATAATATAGACTCAGAATCATTGACATCATTTTCATCTAAGACAAATATTTCGCCAGGAGTCATCATAAAATCATACATACTATACATTCGATATTTTTCTTGTTCAATTTTTCTTTTGACAATTGCCTTATACTCTTCTTTTTCACGATTTATTATAACAACATCTACAAATATAGCTCTACTTTTATAGTACTCATATGCTTTTAAAACCTCTATAACCAAATTTAACGATTCACTTTCACTTATTTCAACTAAGATAATTGGATAATCTCCAGTTATACCATATTTCCATAAATTAGTTTGATTCATACTATTTTTAGTTAGAATATCTTTTCTTTCTGGCTTTATGAAATGTTTACTAGTCTGATATAAGTAATTAAGCATAATATTGTAATTTCTCATATCAGGTCCACTTACTCCTAAAAGCTTAGTATTAATGTTATTGGCAATAGTCGTATATTCAAAAGCTGTTTCAATTTTTATAGAACTATCATATGAATTCAAAATATTAAGTATTTGTTCCTTAGATTTACCATAACCATTAATGTAGTAGACAATTTTTTCACCATTTTTTGGCACGGTTATATTGGTTCTTAAACTTATTACTGGATCTATATTAGTACCAACAGTATTAGACAAATTCTTCTTATCAATTGCAACAGGATTATCTGTATTTCTATTTCTACCAATAAATTTATCTCGTTCAGTTTCATAAGAAATAGAATTTTTATTATCTTCTACTAAAAGTCTATTTACAAGATAATTAGATGTATTTTTATTATTATTTTTTCGGCACATAATGATACTTTGATGCTCGCTATCATATTCACTTTTTATAAATAAGCTTTTAAAAGTCCTATGTGTTATATCTTCGATATTCTCAATTATTATCGGTTCAGTATAAGTAGTTAACTGCAATTGCTTATCACTATCAGCGTGATTTTTAAACGTTATTCTCCTTATTTCGGCATTATGCTCTTTGGTAACAATAATTTCTGTTTTAGTAGTGATTGGACCATCTTGTCTTAAGAAATTGATTCTATCGGTTGCAAATACAATATTATATCTATCTGGTTCTACATTAGTAGGAGCATAAGTATTAGACCAAAACTTTCCTGTTTCTAAGTCTTTTATATACATAAACATTCCATAGTCTTGTTCAGTTATTTTTCTATATCTATTTAACTGCGTTTTTTTGTATCTACTAAAACCATTTCCTCTATCGTTAATTAACATTAAGTATTCACTATTAGAAAGTACTGAAACCTCTGGTATTTCTGATAAATAATTAAATTCACGAATATCGTTTTCAACAGTTTCTTTTTCATAGTCATATTTTTTATAACCATACACTTTAAGGTCAATAACAGGATTAAACTGAACTTTTTCTTTTAACAAAATGTCCATGGCATCTACTCTTATATCACTGTGAAAATAATTTCTTATAACATCTTTTTTTAGGTAGTTAGCAAGACTTGCTAAAATCATTCCTTGATGATGAGCAAAATAAGAAAGAACTATTTCTTTGTCGTCATAATCGTATGATTCAAAAAAGCCATATTCTCCGTATAAACCGATTTCTTTCAATTTTTTTATATTGTCATATACGTCTTTAGGATTTGTAGTTATAGCTAGGATAGAAGCGTAAGGCGCAATTACAATTCTCTGTTTTTTGTCCTCATGTATTTTTAAATAAGGTGTTGAAAAAGCCTTATATTTATAATTTAGTCCATCATCTAACTCACCATATGCTGCTTCGGATATTCCCCAAGGCATACTTTTATCTACTTCTTTTATGTATTCTTCCTGACAGTACACAGCAAAGAAATAACTTTCATCAAGTAATGTATTAGGATAACTCTTCATAAATATTGCTGGCATAAAATATTCAAAAGATGTACCAGACCAAGAGGCAAGTCCTTTATATTTTCTAAATCTAGTAAGCGACTTATCAAGACATAACCAGTGTTTTGCTGGAACGTCACCTTTTGCTATCGCTACAAAGCTTAAAATTCTACTTTCGCTTGCAAATTTGTTGTAATTGTAAATAGAAAGTTTTTCTTCAACTGTATTGTAATTAACACTGAATACATCTTTATCAGTATACAATTTTGAAAAATCCATATTTTCAAATAAATTATCAACTCTTTGTTGTAAAGAATAGTTACCATTAGCTTTGGCAAATTCTTTTGTAACTATATAAGAAGCAGCAAGGTTACCGTTATCGACAGAAGATATATCGAATGGATACATTTTCTTAAGTTTCTTTATATTGTACCAACTGTAAATAAATCCATTCCATTTTTCTAATTTTTCAACAGTCGTAATTATATTCTCTAATAAATTCATGGCTTTATCTTTAGTGATGAATCCTAATTCAAAAGAAGAGATTACAGCAAGAAGGGACATTCCAATATCCGTTGGTGAGGTTTTAAAATCTTCTTTCATTTCGCGATTAATCTGATAATTATCTGGTATTAAATAATTATTTTCACTAGTTAAAAGCTTATCAAAATATAGCCAAGTTTTATTTGCTATATCCTTAAGTTTTTCTTCTTTCTTTGATCCTAGTCTATCTTCTTCAAAAATATTTTTACGGCTTATAAACCATAACAAGAAAGGAGCAATAATCAATGAAGCAATCCAAAGAAGGGATATCAAGATATTGCTAGGATTAATTATAGTAAGACATATTAGTAACAATATTGCTACGTAATTTACTTTAAATGCTTTTAAATAAGTTAAAATATCATCACTAATGGTCTTACTAGCATCTTCTGCTGTTACCCAATTTAATAGATTTTTATGACTTATAAACATTCGATATAAAGATCTAAAAGTAGCATCTAGTTTCAAATATGCCGTGTAAAATATTGTTATAAAGTTTATATAAAGTCTAGAAAGTAACGCCTTAGTACCAAAAATCAAAGAATCATAATGCTTAAATGAAGCGATTGTTTTATTTTCAATACTAAATATTTCTCTTAAATAAAAGAATATTGGAAGAGAAATAACTAACAAAATCACTATTGTAGTTAAAATGGGATTTCCCATTATAAAAGATAAGATAAGTAATATAATTAACATCGGGTTAATTAGTATTCTTCTTAAGTTATCAAATATCTTGAATTTTTCTATTCCATTTAAAGGATTTTTTGTTTTTTTGCCATTTTTATCTTTTATAGTGTTCAAAAGCCACCCTAGTATCTGAACGTCTCCTCTTGCCCAACGATGTTGCCTTGACATATCAACTAAAAATTGAGCAGGGAAATCGTCAATAAATTCAATATCACTAGCATAAGCACATCTTAGATAATTTCCTTCTAACAAATCATGGCTAAGTATTAAGTTTTCTCTGAATTTATCTCCTATTACAGTATCATAAACCGAAACATCGTAAATACCCTTTCCAACAAAGCTGCCTTCACCAAAAACATCATGGTAGAAATTAGGCACTATTGTTGAATATATATCAAATCCTCCAATACCTGCAATTAATTGGGCATATGTTGACTTGTTGGTAGATTCGATATCAACACAAACTCTAGGTTCTACTATTCCGTATCCTTTTATAACTTTTGTCTTATTCTTATTTAGAACTGGTCTATTGGCAGGATGTGCCATTAGTCCTACTAACTTCTGCGCGCTATCTAAAATCAACTGCGTATCAGCATCAAGAGTAATAATGTATTTAATTTTATCTTTTAAATTGGATACAGTCTCATTATAAATATATTTTTCTTTATCCTCTCTGGAAAGTTTTCCTAAAACAAGTTTATTAAAAATAAGTAGAGCTCCACGTTTTCTTTCATAACCTAGATACTTTCCTTCTGTTTTGCTATATACTCTTTTTCTGTAAACAAAGAAAAATATTTCTTTTTTATATTTCTGATTCAACTCATAAGCTTTTTTTTCGCCATATTCTGATAGTAAAGGATCAAGTGGAGAATCTTTAGTAGCATTTTCAAAGCAATCTATCTGCAGAGTAAAATAAAGATTTGGTGTTTTATTAGATAGATAATATTTTTCGAGTGTTTCATACATTTGGTCTATCTTTTTAGTATCTTTAGCAATAGTAGTTATAACTGCCATAGTCGCATATTCTCTAGGTATTCCCTTTGAAAAATCTAATTTAGGTAATACTTTTGGTCTATTAAAACGCATAAAAACTTTATTAGTTAACTCAATTACAATCTCACTGATAGGTATTAACAAAAGAATAAAACTTAGAATTTTATTATCCAATAAAAAAGGCGATAAAAAGTAAGAAATAAAAATAGTAAATAACAAAATAATTGTTATATAAAGGAAAAATATTCTATTATAATTTTTCTTTTTAAAAAGATAATTAGACAATTCCTTTTCTTCTTTTCTAGATTTATCTAATATACTAACAGCATATTTATATTCATCTGTTTTTTTAGTATTTAATACTATCGCATTTCGATATAAAGTTTTTGTTTCTTTAGTAGAATTTTTATACACAGGATCTGTTAATAAAATCTTTTCCGTTTTACTAATCTTGTCACACAACTCACTTGTTTGTATTTTTGCAATTGTCCTAAAATTGTTAAAAAGACAAGACACTAAAAGATTATCTTCAACACTTGATTGATGTTCATCACTTATTACTTTCTTTAAATCTACTCCATTATCATTTAACAAATCATTTAATTTCTTAAAAATCTCATTAGAAGATTTTCCTAACTCTTTAAGGCTTTCATTCAAATGATATAAATAAGTAGGGTGTTTAATTATATAATCATCAATTTTAATATAATCATTTAAATCTATTTCTTTCGAGTTTTCTAGTGAAGATTCGATTCTATCCATCAAATCGTTAACTTTAAGGCGATCATTTAGTTTTTCTTCTCTTTTAAGGCATAATTCATTAAGTTTTGTGGTTAATATAATAATAATCAAAATAGAAATAGTATTTATCGTAACATAGTTAAAGTAACGCTTATTTTTATTTTGATAGTCATTAAGTTCTTTTACTAAAATATCTTTATCTAAATTATAGTTATGTTTTTCGAATATATCCGTCAAAACGTTATATATTTCTTTATTTTCTTCTATAGATTTAGCGATTTTTTTATTGCGAAACATCTTACTAAGAGAATGCTTGTTCTCTACTACTAAATAGTAATTATCTATTATCCATTCATTAGTAGATCCAACAAAAATATGGTCTTTTGTCAATTCAACAAGAATCTTGTAGTATCTTTCTATATTATTACAATCTTCTAAAAATCTTGTATATATTTTGCTCATATAATCTCTCCTAATCATGCAGAATTAATTTCATGGTTCCAATATAATTATAACACAAATGACTTAGTTATGTTAGAAAATAATAGCAATCAAAGAAATAGCATACTCTTATAAATATATTAACTATTAAAAAATATTAATACACCCTGTTATATAAGAAATTTTTAGTATTATCAGAAACTTAGAAGTTTTAAAAAAAACGAGTAACTTTCCTCGTTTTTTTAAAATTATCATAAAAATAACTATTTATAAATACATTTACTATCATATTCATCTATTAAACTTATTATCTCTTTTGCTTTAGTTTCAATTTTATTCATAATAGACTTTTTAAATACTTTACGCTTACCATATTTTATTTCAAGATTATGTACATCATCTAAAAGCTTATTAAGTCTATTATAACTACCATTTTTCCCTATAACGTTATCAAAAAGGGACGGTATATCATCGACAAATCCCTTAAAGCGAAGATTTGAAATAGTCGGCGTAAAAGTTTTATTTTTGATCAAGATGTCACAAAGTATTGACTGAAAATAATAAGCTTTAGACACGTAATTATTATCTTTTATCTCATTTTTCAAAGCAAAAAGTGTGTTGCTAAAAGCTATATTGTCAATATTGTACTTACCAAAAGAATTAATAATATTAATTATTTCTTCAGTCTGTTCCGTATTTATTACCTCTTCTAAATAAACATTGGTTTTATACAAATAATGTAAGTCTTTTTTGTCATAAACAAAATAACTAAGACCAGTTCGCATTTTGACTATTTTATCGTCAAAGAAGATTTCATTATTATAAGAATTGACTGCATGATTAAACTCATGAACAATATTGTCAATTAAATCAGTTAAACTAGCATTTTTATATTGATTTATGATGATAAATTTATTAGTTAAATATTCATTATCTTTTTTTACTATACTACGATTAAATGTTGCTGTTACAATTTTATCTTCAGTGCCACTAATATTAATTTTTACATTCCTAAAAACATTTAAAATCGTCGATTCATTGCCAATATCATATTTATAAACAAAAGCAGGCACAATTAAATAAAGAACATGTTTTATATTTTCGTCATAACGATAATTGAAGGATATATCATCAACAAAATTAATGTATTTATTAAGAAAATTATTAATATTAGTTTCATTCAGTACCATAAAAAGTCTCCTATACTGTAATAATTATAACACAAATTAGCCTTTTTTTTCATTTTCTAATAATGAAGCAGGATTTATTATATCAGACCCATATTTATCTTTAATAGTATCCAATACTTTTTGAATTTTTTCATTATCACAGGACTTATTAATATCACTATCAAAAAGGCAATCTTGAGCAATTCTAGTGTCAGTAAGACCTGATATTCTTATTCCTATATTTCTAATTTTTTCAAAATTCCAAACTTTATACAAGAGTTTTATAACGTTCTCATAAATATCTTCATTTGAATTTACTGGGAATGAAAGACTAGCTTGTCTAGAAAAGCTTACAAAGTCATAGCTTTTAAAGGTAATAGCAACAACTGTTGTAAATAGTTTTTTTCTTCTTAAGATTCTGCCAACCTCATCTACTTGTTTCAAGAGTATTTTTTTTATTTCATCGACATCGTCGGTATCCTTTTCTAAAGTCCAAGAGACGCTTATACTTTTACTTTGTGA
>CANQHY010000035.1 GCA_947623975.1 uncultured Bacilli bacterium | reverse complement strand
CCATAAATGGATTTGTCATTATCATCTTGTGCCGATAGACATAAAAGAAAGGGCCTATCCAACGTCGTTACATCAGATATCTCTATAATACCACTAGGATTTTCTAGGCTTTTTTCACACTTTTTATATAAAGTTACCATAGCACACCTCTATAATAATCATTTTAACATGATGATAACGATTAGTCTAGATAGTGGGGAAAAGAATAATTTAAGTGGAAATAATATTTACATCTTTAAAATATTACTATATAATAAAGCCAACAAATGATTGGTGGAAAGTAGGTTTTATTATGAGAGAATTTACAGAACAAGAACTAGTAAGAAGAGAGAAATTAGATTTTTTGAAGGAGAAGGGAATAGATCCTTTCGGTAAAAGATTTGATATCACTACAGACACTCGCGAATTAAAAGAAAAGTATGAAAATAGTACTGTTGAAGAATTAGAACAATTGCAAGAAAAAGTTAGTATTGCTGGAAGAATTATGACTAAACGTGGTAAAGGAAAAGCAGGATTTATTAATTTACAAGATAAATACGGACAAATTCAAATATATGTTAAATTAGACAATATTGGTGAAGATGCTTATTCTGTTTTTGACAAATCAGATTTGGGAGATATAGTAGGAATTAAAGGAACAGTAATGCGTACACATATGGGAGAATTGAGTATTAGAGCATTAGAGTTTACACACCTTGTCAAAGCCTTACGACCTCTTCCAGATAAATTTCACGGACTAGTTGATGTTGAAGAGAGATTCAGAAGAAGATACGTTGATTTAATAGTAAATGAAGATGCTAGAAGAGTAGCTTTCATGCGACCAAAAATAATTAGATCTATTCAACATTATTTGGATAATTTGGGATATACTGAAGTAGAAACTCCTGTTTTGGGAACCATTCTAGGGGGAGCTGCTGCCCGTCCTTTTGTGACTCATCACAATACCCTTGATATTGATATGTATTTGCGTATTGCTACTGAGTTATCATTAAAAAGATTAATCGTTGGTGGAATGGATGCTGTATACGAAATAGGAAGGTTATTTAGAAATGAAGGAATGGACAAAAACCATAATCCTGAATTTACGACAATCGAGGTTTATAAAGCTTACAGTGACCTTGAAGGAATGATGGATTTAACCGAAGGCATTATTTCTAATGCTGCTATGGAGGTATTAGGGACTTACGACATTAATTGGAAAGGGCATAATATTTCTTTAAAACCAAAATTTAAAAGACTTCATATGGTTGAAGGAATTAAAAATGTAACAGGAATTGATTTCTTTAAAGTAACATCATTAGAAGAAGCTAAAAAATTAGCTTCAGAACATGGTATCGAGCTAGAAGCACATTTCCAATATGGTCATATCGTAAATGCATTCTTTGAAAAATATGTTGAAGAAACAATAATAGAACCTACTTTTGTTTATGGTCATCCAGTTGAAATTTCACCACTTGCTAAAAAAGATGAAAAAGATCCAAGATTTACTCAAAGATTTGAATTATATATTGCTGGAAGCGAATATGCTAATGCTTTCACGGAATTAAATGACCCGATTGATCAGTATGAAAGATTTGAAAATCAGTTGAAGGAAAAAGAATTAGGAAACGAGGAAGCTAACGAAATGGATATTGATTACGTCGAAGCTTTGGAATATGGAATGCCTCCAACTGGTGGAATGGGAATGGGAATCGATAGACTAGTAATGTTGTTAACAAATTCAGAGACGATAAGAGAAGTAATTCTTTTCCCAACAATGAAATTAAAATAATATGAAATGACGTGTTTATAGAAATGTAAATACGTTTTTTTATTTTGTTTTTTTCTTGACAATTGAATAACAATTCAATTATACTTTTAATAGTTGAGAAAATATTCAACCGTTAATTAATATAATATGTAGGAGGGATATATGTCAAAGAATGAATTTACTTGTGATTGTAATATTATTCATCATGATATTGTAGATAAAGTATTAAAAGAGATGAAAGATGAAAATACATTTTATAAACTTGCTGATTTATTTAAGTTAATTGGAGATACTACTAGATGTAAAATTTTATTTGCCTTAGATCAAAATGAAATGTGTGTTTGTGATTTAGCTAATGTTTTAAATATGACTAAATCGTCCATTTCTCACCAATTAGCAGTTCTTAGAAGAAGTAATATAGTAAGATGTCGAAAAAGTGGAAAAGAGGTTTATTACACTTTAGATGATGACCATATCGTAAAATTATTTGAGGTTGGTCTTTGTCATATAAGTCATGATGAGTCATAGTGGAGGTTAACATGGAAAAAGAAAATAAATTATCATTATTAAAAATTATCATTTCTTTCCTTCTTTTTTTGCTAGGATTACTGTTAAGATTTGATTATGTTATCATAAATAAAATATTATATTTTGGATCGTACATTATAGTTGGATATGAAGTTATATGGAATGCTTTAAAACATATTATAAAAGGAAATGTTTTAGATGAAAATTTTTTAATGACTGTTGCTACTATTGGAGCTTTTGCAATAGGTGAGTATCCTGAAGCCGTTTTAGTAATGCTTTTATATGAAATAGGTGAAAGCTTGCAAGATTATCAAGTTGATAAATCTAAAAAGGCAGTAGAACATCTTATGAATATCAAACCAGATTATGCTAATATTTTAGAAAATGACAAAATAAAAAAAATAGATCCTGTTAAAGTTTCCGTTGGCGATATTATTATAGTAAAGCCTGGAGAAAAAGTACCACTCGATGGTAAGGTTATCGAAGGTGAATCATTTCTTAATACTTTTGCTTTAACTGGCGAATCAGTTCCTAAAAGGGTTTTTCCAAATGACGATATTTTGAGTGGTACGATAAATACTAGTGGTACTCTTAAATTAAAAGTAACAAAAAAGTTTGGTGAATCTACTGTAAGTAAGATATTAGATTTAGTACAAAATGCAAGTAATAAAAAATCTAAATCAGAGAACTTTATTACTAAGTTTGCTAAAATTTATACACCAATAGTAGTTGGAATAGCTATATTGTTAATGATAGTTCCACCTCTTTTAATAGAAAATACTAATTTTAATACTTGGATATATCGAGCTTTATCTTTCTTAGTAGTATCATGTCCTTGTGCTTTAGTTATCTCTATTCCTTTGAGTTTCTTTTGTGGAATTGGTACCTCTTCTAAAATGGGGGTTTTAATAAAAGGTAGCAATTACTTAGAGGCACTTTCCAAGGCTAACTGTGTGGTATGCGATAAAACAGGAACTTTAACAGAAGGAACATTTAAGGTAAGAAAAGTAGAAAGTAACTATTTAGAAAAAGAAGAACTTTTAAAATATGCTGCTTTTGCTGAGTACTTTTCAACGCATCCGATTGCCATATCTTTAAAAGAAGCTTATGGTAAAGAAATAAATCCTAAAAACATAAAAAATACTAAAGAAATACCTGGTATGGGAACATCTTCACTAGTTTTCTCTAAAAGTGTTTTAGTAGGAAATGAAAAATTAATGGAAAAGTATAATATCTCTTTTGAAAAGTATGAAGGTATAGAAACTGTTGTTTATGTAGTAATAGATAACAAATATGCAGGATATATCACAATTTCTGATGAGATAAAGAGAGACTCTTTTGAAGCAGTTAGAGAATTAAAAAGAGTTGGAATCGAAAATGTTATTATGCTAACAGGAGATAAAGAAGATATAGCTAAAAGTGTTGCTAAAAAGCTTAAAATAAAAGAATATTATGCAAATCTCTTGCCTCAAGATAAAGTATCGCTTTTAGAAAAAATTACCCAAAATAGAGAATATGGAAATGTTATTTTCGTAGGTGATGGTATAAATGATGCTGCTGCGCTTTCTTTAGCTGACATAGGTGTAGCAATGGGAGCGATTGGAAGTGATGCTGCCGTTGAAGCATCGGATATAGTAATTATGACAGATGAAATATCAAGACTTGCTCACAGTATAAATATTTCTAAAAAGACAATGAAGATAGTAAGACAAAATATTGTATTTTCTATTTCTATTAAAATATTAGTATTATTATTAAGTGCTTTTGGAATAACTAATATGTGGATAGCTATATTTGCCGATGTTGGTGTTTCCTTACTTGCTATAATGAATGCAACAAGAGTGATGATGTACAAAGAAAAATAAGTATCTATCTAAAAGAGCGAAAGAAAATAAATCTTTTGCTCTTTAATGATTTAAAAGCCTTTTCAATATTTAATTTTTATATGACTTTTTTGTAATAAATTTCGCAAGGTTTTTATTGTATAATTATTTTGGTGATGTTTTGTGAAAATTCTTTTAATTGAAGACGATGAAGCAATTAAAGTGGGACTTACCTATTATCTCAATCAGGAGGGATTTTCTCTAATTTCTTCGGTTAATGGTTCTTCTGCTCTTAATATTATCGAAGAAAACAAAGATATATCTCTTATCTTGTTGGATGTTAATCTTCCTGATATAAGTGGCTTTGAACTATTCAAAAAAGTCAAAGAAATAAGAGATATTCCTATCATCTTTTTAACGGCAAACGACATGGAGATATCTATCGTAATGGGACTTGATATGGGAGCAGATGATTATATTACAAAACCATTTAAAGCAAAAGAGTTAGTATCTAGAATTAAGACTGTCCTAAGAAGAACCAAAGGAAATGATAGCAAAATTATAAGAATAAGAGATTTAGTTATCGATATTTCCCAAGCAAAAGTACTAAAAAATGGCGTCGATGTTATGCTTACAGCATTAGAATACAAAATAATGTTAACTTTTGCGTTGAACCCTAATGTCGTTTTTACAAGAGAGAAAATACTTGCTAACATTTGGGATGTCGATGAAGAATATGTCTACGATAATACCCTTACTGTCTATATCAAAAGAATAAGAGAAAAAATAGAAGATGATCCGCAAAATCCTAAGATTATTGTTACAGTGAGGGGAATGGGATATAAGTTAGGAGAATAGCAAGTGAAAAATATTAATACTAAGTTTTTTATACTTTTACAAATTTTTATATTATTAATAGCCTTTATCCTAACTTTAACAATAAGCAATATAACTTACAATGAATATTCATCTTCATTAGAAGAAAATTATAGTTACATTCTTACTAATCTTGCTAAAGACGACGAAAAACTTCAAGAAAAAATAGTAGATCTCATTTTAGATAAAGAGTACAAAACCAATAGAGTTGATTTAAAACTTTTAGAAAAATATGGCATAACAAAAGAAGATTTAACTTTATCGACAAATAGAAAAAATTTAAAAAAAACAATATTAACTAACAATCTTTTACTTGTATTCGGATTAATATTTTTTATAATGATAACTTTTATAATATTTACTTTCAATAAAAAAAGGAAAATTAGAGCTATATCTAACTATATAAATGCTATATTGAATGATAATTATGATATGAATATTGAAGATTTTAATGAAGGGAGTATAAGTAGATTAAAAAATGATATCTATAAAGTTACAATTAAATTGAAAGAAAATAGAGATCTACTTTTGGAAGATAAAAAGAATCTTGAGGAAACTTTATCTGATATATCTCATCAATTAAAAACACCTTTAACTAGCATGTATATAACAAACGATCTTTTGGCAACTGAGTTAGAAGATGATGTAAAAAGAGAAATACTTGCTAAAAATTCCTTACAATTAAAAAGAATTGAATGGTTAGTTACCAGTCTTTTGAAAATATCGAGATTAGATAGTGGTACAGTAAAACTAAAAAAAGAGGAAACTTTAGTTAGTAATGTAATAGATAGAGCACTTTTGTCTTTAAAAGTTCCAATAGAATTAAAAAATATAAATCTTGTAATAGAGTGTCCTAGTGAAGCAACTTTTAATGTCGATATTAACTGGACTAGTGAGGCTTTATTAAATATTATAAAAAATGCTTATGAGCATACTGATGAAAAGGGAATAATTAGTATTAAGGTAGCTCAAAATCCAATTTACTTAGAAATAGATATTGCTGATAATGGTTGCGGTATTAAAGATAAAGATATAAATCATATCTTTGAAAGATTTTATAAAGGTGAAGAAAATTCTGAAAGTATTGGAATAGGGCTTAATATGGCAAAAAAAATTATTGATTTAGAAAATGGTGAAATAAAAGTAAAAAGCAAAGTTGGCGTTGGTACAGTTTTTATTATTAAATTTTATAAAAGTAGCATTTAGTGACAAAATTGTAATTAAATAGTCATTTTGAAGTAATATTATTTTTATATAATGTGGTCAACAGGAGAGATTTTATGGATATTTTAAAAGTTATGAATTTAACTAAAACATATGGAAAAGGTGATACGTTAGTTAAAGCTTTAGATAACGTTTCTTTTAAGGTAAAAAAGGGAGAATTTGTGGCTATTGTAGGGGCTAGTGGTAGTGGAAAGAGTACGCTTCTTCATCTTCTTGGTGGAGTTGATAGACCGACTAGTGGTAAAATTATTGTAGGAAATGAAGATATTTATTCACTAGATGAAAATAATCTGGCTATTTTTAGAAGAAGGCAGGTAGGACTAATTTATCAATTTTATAATTTGATACCAATATTAAATGTTGTAGAGAATATAACTCTTCCTATATTGTTAGATAATAAAAAAATCGATGAAAAGTATTTGGATGAGCTTATTACGACACTCGGATTAAAAGAAAGAATAAATCATTTACCAAATGAATTATCAGGAGGACAACAGCAAAGAGTATCAATAGGAAGAGCTTTGATGAATAGACCGAGTCTCTTGCTTTGTGATGAACCAACAGGAAACTTAGATTCCAAAAATAGTAAAGAAATAATAGAGCTTTTGAAAATATCTAACAAAAAATATAAACAGACCATTATTATGATAACTCATGATAGTAATCTAGCTCTTGCTGCTGATAGAATTATCACTTTAGAAGATGGAAAAATAACAAGTGATGAAAAGGTATTGTAAAAATGAAAATACTAAATAGACTTACAATAAAACACTTGTTTTTGAACAAAAAAAGAACGATAGTTAGCATTATAGGAATAATGTTATCGACAGCTTTAATGTTAGGAATTGGTCTAATTTGTTCTACTGTTAGAGAATTTTTAATTGACGTTACCATATCATCTTCTGGTAGGTATCATGCAAATATTAATGATGTTTCAGCTACAAAACTAGATTATATTGCTTCCAATAATAATATCGATGAATACTTTTATCAGTATGGTCTTGGTTATGCATACTACGAAGAAAGTAATAACGATTATAAACCCTATTTCTATATTGATTATGTAAGTGATGGCTTTTTTAAAGATCTTGTTTTATTAGATGGAAGATACCCGCAAAACGAAAATGAAATTCTTCTTTCTAGTCATATTTTTGAACAGGGAAAAGCAAGTTATAGGGTAGGTGACGAAATAACATTAGAATACGGTGACAGAATAATAAAAGATAATGATGAAAATCTTGTCGAACAAATAGAAGACACCAGTGTTTTATATAGTTATGATGAATCTTTAGAAATAAAGGGTAAAAAAACATTTAAAATAGTTGGTATTTGCCGCAGGAGTTTCTATGAAGATTATACATCGGCAGGATTTTTCTTGTTTTCTCTTGCCCCTGGAAAATATGAAGGAAAAATAAATCTTTATTTAATTTATAAAAATCCAAGAAAAGCATATAAATTATCTGAGACAATTTATAAAAATCTGGGAAAAGAGTTAAATGAATTTTATGAATATGATATAAACTACAATAGTGGACTTTTGGCTTTGAACGCCAATAGCATACACGATAATGTGAATAAGTTTTTAATTAATACTTTAATTATTATAATTTTAATAATTTCTGTTGCCTGTGCTATTGTAATCTATAATTCATTTGCTATATCGGTAATGGAAAGGAAAAGAGAATTTGGACTCTTTTCTAGTATTGGTGCTACTAAAAAACAAATGGCCAAGACAGTTTTTTTTGAGGCTTCAGTAGTGGGAACTGTTGGTATTCTTTTAGGAATCGTAGCATCATATTTAGGAATTGGAAGTTTGGCTTTAGTTTTAAATAAAATCTTAAAAAACGAATTAAAGGGTTTTTCTCTTCGTCTTACGACATATCCATTATTTGTATTAATACCAATTCTTTTTATCATAATAACGATAATTATATCAGCTTTTATTCCAGCACGTAGAGCAAGTAGAATTGCACCAATTGAAGCGATAAGGCAAAATGATGATATTAAATTGAACAGAAGAAAAATAAAAACATCGAAAATAATTGAAAAAGTATTTGGAATAGAAGCCTCTATTGCTTTAAAGAATATTAAACGTAATAAAAAGAAATATCGTATTGTTTTGGTATCATTATTTATAAGTATTGTAACTTTTATTGCCTTTTCTTCATATTTAAAATTTGGAACAAAAACCGTTGAAGATTATTTTATATCCTATGATTATGATATCGAAATACAAGACAGCAAAAATAAAGATGCGAGTTTTATTGAAGAATTGATTAATCACAAAGATGTATCACGTTATGTTAAGTATAAGTTAATAACAGTACCTATAAAAAAAGTTGCCAGCGAATATTATACTGATTCTTATAAAAATATATTTGGAAAAGGATCTGATTCATACATAGATTATACTAACGATTATCTTACCGTAATAAAATTAGATGATAAGACATATCAAGAATATCTTAAAAAAATAGGCGCAAGTAATAGTGATAAAATATTGATAAATTATACCAAACGGGTAAATTATAATAATGGAAGAGTAGTAGTAGATAGCATTGTCTATAAAGATAATATTTCTTTTTCTCTTTGTAATCAAAAACTTTTAGATGAATTTTTAGAAAATAATGAAAAGAATGATAGTGTATCTAGTACGGATGTTAATATTTTAAGTCAAGAATACGAAAAATTATGTCCAACTAAATTAGATGAATTTTATATGGTAAAAGAAGATAATTATCCAACTTTTTTGTCAAATTTTAAGGAATATGAAATCATTTTAATAGTTAATGAAGATGATTTTGAAAAGATTAAAGATATAAGTGCTGTCCAAGAGCCTAATGAAACAATTTTAGTTAAAGCTAATAATTTTACTGATTTAGATAAAATAGGTGAAAAAATAAAGCTTTATGGTGGATATTATAATAATGTAACCAAAATGAATCGAGAGGATGAGAATTTCATTATGATGGCTAAAATATTATTATATGGTTTTGTTGTTTTAGTAACGCTTATTGGGGTAACTAGTGTATTTAATACTATTAATACGAGTATAAATTTAAGAAGAAAAGAGTTTGCTATTCTTCGAAGTGTAGGACTTTCGCCAAAAGGTTTTAATAAAATGATTTGGTTTGAAAGCTTGTTTTTCGGTATAAAATCACTTTTATATGGTCTTCCCGTTGGAATATTTTTATCGTTTGTAATTTCCAACAATATGAATAAATTAGTGCTTTCTCCGTTTGATTTACCAATAGGGTCAATAGCAATATGTATTATTGGAACATTTGTTATTGTGCTCATAACAATGTGGTATTCAACAGCTAAGATAAAAAAAGAAAATATATTAGAAGAAATAAGAAGGGAAAATATTTAGCAAGAAATAATAAAATCTCTTCTTTTTTTTGAAAAAAATTTACATAATGAAAAGTGTTAACATTTGTTTACATTTTAAAATATTGATTTTACATGTTCAATATTGTCTTTTTTTGTAACATATGAAACAATATAGACAGGAGATGATAAAAATGAAAAAAATGCTAACAATTATGATGACTTTATTGTGTTGTTTAAATTTAACGACGGTATATGCTGAAGATATAGAAAAAGAAGAGTTTTATTCAGCATATCACAACACTTATTATAATCGCGGTCAACATACTTATGCCTTTACAATGAAAAATGGTGAAGAACACAGCAACTTTGCACCAGCACTTTACATCTTATACCGTGATAAAGAAAAGGCACTTTTAGATGAAGATTGGAGCTTAGATGATGAATATGGATTGCCATATGATATAACTAATGATAATTATTTCGTTGTTTTTTGTTCTGATCTCGATCCTGATTTTAATGAAGGTGATACATACACTAGAATTAATTTAAATGAAAGTGATTTTTCTGAGGATGTAAAAAGACATCTTGCTGGAATATTAAAAAATTCTTATCCGTATATAAGTTTTGAACAAATGGTTAAAAATTTAGTTGATGCTAATGTTTTAGTTGAAAAAACAAATGCTGCTGGTGAGAAAGGATACACAGCACCAAACAATGATTTACCATTAAATTTTATAACTATTGATGAATTGATAGCAGCATCTAGTATGGCAATTTATAATTTTACCAATCCTGGTCAAGTTACCGATATGTATTATGAAACAGTAACGTTTTCTAACTATTACTCAGTTGTATACAGAGATGAGGTGTACGAAGACGGATCTTATACAGAGGTTGAAAATGACATACAAGCTGTTTATGATTATTTAATTACGTTAGAAAGTACTAATAATGAAAGAGTTATTAAAAAAGTTGAATATGAAAACAGTGTTGCAGGTGAGTATTACTTGCGTATAACATTGCATGAAGATGCTACTAAAGACGATGATTTAAATATTATTTTAAAAGAAGGAGAGAATACTTATAAATATCCATTTTCACAGCTTTTAAAAGATAGTGAAGGAGTTTATTTCTTAAAAACAACGGACATAAAAAATATAGATGATGTAGAAGTAACACTTTCTGGTAAGGCTGCTATGGATGAGACAATCGATGTGTATGTACCGGTTTCTGGAAAAGATGTTGCACAATCACTTATTGGTTTATCTAGTACTACTCAAAAGATTGAATATAGTTATGAAGGTGACATCTTATCTGCATTAAATCTTATGGAAAAATATAGTGAGTTAAAGGCAATGCAAGATAGTGCAAATCCAAATACAGGCGATAATATAGCAGGTACTTTTGGATTGTATCTAACATCAGTAATTTGCTTAAGTCTAACGGCTGGAGCAATAGGTGTTGTTAGAAAAAAAAGAGGATAAAAAGTTTACGAATAGTTATTATGTATATTAATATAGGAGGAAATATATGCAATATGTAGATTGGGACAAATTAGATGAGTTAGGATTAGAACTAACTGGATATGCTGAAAATGACATAGCAAATCAAATAAACAAAATATTGGAATTAAAAAATCAAGTAAATTGGGAAGGAGCAGATGCTGAGTCTTCAATGCAAGGTTTTACAGATTTCATGAATGAAATGCAGAAGTTAGCTTTTGCAACTAAGCAATATGGTCAATTTTCAAGAGGGGTAGCAGAGAAATATAAAGGAACAAGTAATACAATAAAGAATACGTTTGAAACGCAAGTATATCAAACTAGATTGGAGGACAGATAATGGCAAGTTCAGTAAGAGTAGATAGTGCATCGGTAAGAAATTTAAGTAAGAACATATTAACAGAAGTAGATGTATTGTTACAAATGATAGATAAAGCAAGAAATAAAGTAGCTGAAAGTGGAGCTGTATTTGATAGTCCGGCAGCTCAAGAATTTAGAAAGAAAATGGATAGTTTTGCAGAGACGGCAAAAAATGGTTCAAGAGAGTCATTAACGAATTTGGCAAATTATTTTGAAGCTGTAGCAAAGACATACGAAAAGGCAGACGAAGAAGTATTAGATGTTGCAAATCAATACTTGTCAACAGATATATTTGAATAGAAAGCAAGCAATTGCTTTTTATTATGTCAAAATATTGAAAAGTTGATTTGTGAAGTAAGTTGGAATAAAGTACAAAATTAAAACTTGAATATAAAATACTTTTATAGGAAATTAAGTTATGCTACAATTATCTTATTAAATTAATAATAAAAGTGGTGACGATATGGATAGTTATAATGTAGTCGAACTAGATGAGGAATTATTTTTAGGTGTATCTAAGTGTTATGAAGAGATGAGAGATAACTTAGATATAGCAAAAAGAGATGTTTATGAAGCAATGGAGACTTTAACCGGGGAACTATCGAGTTCATTTTATTTTGATGACATTATATCAGAAATAGATAAAGCGAAAGAAGATTCATTCGTATTGGCAGCTCAAATAAAGGCAGCAGTAGAAATGTATAGAAGTGTAGATGACGATGCTCTATTACTTTTAAGTACATTTGATGATGTTGTAAATCAAATGTTTGAAATGGAAAATTCAGAAATGATAGGGGCAGTTCTAGAAGATAGAATGGCTTTTCTAGATGAATTATTGACAACATATCAAAACACACTCGACCAATTACAAGCTGAATTTAATAAATTATACGAAAAAGGTATAGCAGTAAATGGAGATAACTTATATTTATTGTTAGACTTATTTGATGGATTTAATATATATGAAAAAGCAGGCTTTACCCATCAAATAGGTTTCTTAGGTAATTATACAGGTGATAGGAAAGGAACAATTTATCTAGAAGGTCAAAATGTAGTTTCAATGCTTGAATATTGCAATAAAAATGGAGTAATGGAAAAGATTGCGAATTACATGAACGGAGCAAGCTGGGAAGAATCCGGATTAGAAGAATTCTATAATGATCCTTATTTTACTGAAGATAGTGTAATAGATAATTTGTATTGGTGTGGGCTAGCTGGAGAAGTAACAGATCAAGAGTCATTAAGAGAGTGGTTAAAAAAGACAAATGAAGGTTGGAATAGTTCGTATAACGAATTATTAGAAAAAGGAACAGATTACAGCATAAGAGAGAACGATATAGCAAAATTATCTCAATCAATATATGAATTGAAAGAGGTAAAGGGATTATTGCCATATCAAGAAATGATGGAAACAGTAGATTTATCAAGTTATAAAGAAAATGATTGGGAAAACTATAAACTAATAGATAGAAGAAATCTAGAATACATGAGTTTGGAAGAAGC
>CANQHY010000034.1 GCA_947623975.1 uncultured Bacilli bacterium | reverse complement strand
ACTTGATCTTGCTTTTTCGTACGATTCTAAGATAGTTATCGAAGAAGGAATCGATGGCTTTGAGGTAGGATGCGCCGTTCTTGGAAATAATGACTTAGTAATTGGTGAGGTCGATGAAATTGAACTTTCCCATGGCTTTTTCGATTATACAGAAAAATATACATTAAAAACAAGTAAAATTCACTTACCAGCACGACTTAGTGAAGAAGAACGTGAAAGGATAAAGAAAACAGCTCTTAAAATTTACAGAGTTCTATCTTGCTCTGGTTTTGCTAGAGTAGATATGTTCTACACTAAAGATAAAGAAATTATCTTTAATGAGGTAAATACTATCCCGGGATGTACACAACACAGTAGATATCCAAGTATGCTTAAAGAAATTGGGTATTCATTTGAAGATGTAATAGATAAACTTATAGAATTGGGGTTAAATAGATGAAAAAATATCTTTTAGACGAAGAAAATATACATTATGGCGATTTAATTCTTATAAATCGAGACCATAAATTAAAGCAGGATAAACCTGTTGACTTAGTACCATTTAGCGAAGAGTTTTCTGATGTTTTGTTAGAAAGAAAGACGATGAATGCCCTTCATTCCGTTTTAAAAAAGATTGGTGCTAAAGATAATATTGTACCAGTGAGTGGCTATAGAACCAAAGAAGAGCAAGAAAATATTTTTAATACATCTCTCGAAGAAGATGGCGAAGAATTTACTTTGAAATACGTAGCATTGCCTGATACTAGTGAGCATCAATCTGGTTATGCTATAGACTTAGGACTTAAAATGGATAATATAGATTTTATACGACCTAGTTTTCCTTATTATGGAATATGTCAAAAGTATCGAGAAGAATCATTAAAATATGGTTTTATTGAAAGATATCATGAATCAAAAACTGCTATTACCAAGATATCAAAAGAAGAATGGCATTTTAGATATATTGGTTATCCGCATTCAGTAATAATGAAAGAGAATAATTTTTGCTTAGAGGAATACATCGATTACTTAAAGAAATTTAAATATAAAGAAAATCCTCTTGAGTATGATGGATATCTAATATCTTATTTACCACTTGGAGTAATTGATGAACTAGAAACAGATGATAATACCTTAATATCTGGAAACAATGTCGATGGCTTTATACTAACAAGGAAGAAATAAAATGGCAAAAAAAATAAATCTCGATATTGCAAGATTGGTAGCATCCTTTTTAGTAGTAGCAATTCATATATCACCTTTTGCTACAATAAGTACAGATCTTGATTTTTGCTTTTCACGTGTAATAGCAAGATTAGCAGTACCATTGTTTTTAATGATTACTGGTTATTTTTTATTACCTAAGGCTTTAGATGATTCCTCAAAATTAAAAAAATATATAATTAAAATAGTTAAATTATATGTATTTTGTATTATTATTTATTTACCTTTAAATATATATAAGCATGATTTTAATAATTTAAATTTAATAACTTTCTTAAAATCTATTTTTATTGAGGGTACGATTTATCATTTGTGGTATTTTCCAGCTTTGATTTTGGGAATAGTTTTAACTTACTTAATTTTGAAAAAGCTTAATATGAAATCTTGCTTAATAGTTTTTTTAGCTCTTTATTTAGTTGGACTTTTTGGTGATAGTTATTATGGTATAGTTAAGCAAATTCCTTTTCTTGCAGCTATTTATGATATTATTTTTTCTATTACTGACTATACAAGATGTGGTCTTTTCTATGTTCCTATTTTTCTTTTTTTAGGTTTTTGGATAAGCAAGTCTAAAAAAAATAATAAAAATTTTTTTCTCTTGGTAATATCATTATTATCAATGCTAATAGAAGGAATGGTTCTTTATAAAATGGATTTAATTAGACACGACAGTATGTATTTAATGTTATTACCTTCAATGTATTTCCTATTTGATATTTTAAAAAGTAGTACTGGTAAAAACGAAAGATTAAGAAAAATATCGACTTTGGTGTATATATTCCATCCTTATTTCATAGTATTCGTAAGGATGATTGCCAATTTTACTAATTTAGAATCACTGTTAGTTAGAAATAACTTCGTTCACTATTTAGTAGTGGCTGTTACAACATTTATTTTTTCTAGCTTTTTAATATATATGAAAGAGAGAGTTGAAAATGGACGAAAAGGAAATTGATTTGCTTCGTGATAGGGCATTTGTTGAAATTGATTTAGAAAACTTGGATAACAATATTGAAGAAATTGAAAAGATTTTACAACCAAAGACAAAAATAATGGCGGTTGTGAAGGCTAATGCCTATGGTCATGATATTTCTATTATATCTAAACACCTACAAGATAAGGGTATTTTAGATTTTGCCGTTGCTACAGTTGAAGAAGGAATAAAGTTAAGAAAAAATGGTATAAAAGGTAATATTTTAATACTTGGTTATACAGATTTTAAAAATCTTCACTACGTTATAGAATACGATTTAATACAGACGATTGTCGATTATAATTATTCTAAAATAATAGAAAATATGACTTTTAATGGTAAAATTAAGGCCCACATAAAAATAAATACTGGTATGAATAGAATTGGTGAAAAGCCAGAAAACATTGATAAAATTATAGCGATATTTGAGAATAAAAATTTAGATGTAATTGGGGTGTTTGGGCATTTATCTGCTTGTGATTCGAATAGTGAAGATGATGTTGAATATACACGTAAAAAAATAGCGTTATTTCAAAATTGTGTTGCTGTACTAAAAAGTAAAGGTTATGATTTTAAAGCTCATCTTCAGAGTAGTTATGGATTATTAAATTATAATGAGTTGAACTTAGATTATGCTAGGATTGGCATAATTATGTATGGGATAGATAATTCTAAAGATTCTTATAGTAAAATAAAGCTCAACTTAAAGCCAGTTTTAACGCTTAAAGCTAGAATTACTAGTATAAGAGAAATCGCTAAAAATGATTCGGTTGGTTATGGAAGAGTCTATATTGCAAAAGAAAAAAGGATAATTGCCTCTGTATCTATTGGTTATGCTGATGGTCTTCCTAGGAATTTGCAGGGAAAGGGTGCTTTCGTTAAGATAAACGATGATTATGCTCCGATTATTGGTAGAATTTGTATGGATCAAATTATGATTGATATTACCGACATAAAAAATGTAAAGGTAGGAGATTTTGTAGTTCTTATAGGGGAAGAAGAAAAAATAAGTGCTGTAGCAATGGCATTTAAAATAGATACAATCACAAATGAATTATTATCGCGCTTAGGCGATAGACTACCTAGAATTATTAAACAAAATAATAACTGAAAAAAATTTATAAAAGGTCTCATAAAGTGTTATAATATAGATAGGAGGAAATATGGAAAAAGCAAAAGTTTATTTTACAAAAGAGGTAAGTAGTGAAGCTTTAATTAGAATTTATGAAAGTCTTCACACAAAACTTAAGGGAAGAGTAGCAGTAAAATTGCATTCTGGTGAAGACGGTAATCAAAATTATCTACGACCTGAGTTTGTTAAAGATTTAATTGAACAGGTTGGTGGAACAGTAGTGGAATGTAATACTGCCTATGACGGTGAAAGAAATACGACAGAAAAGCATCAGAAATTAATGGAAAAGCATGGATGGTCAAAGTATTTTGATGTCGACATTATGGATAGTGTGGCACCTGATAAAGTACTTAAGATACCAGATGGACAAGTTATAAATAAAAACTATGTTGGTAAAAATATAGATAATTATGATTCTGTACTTGTATTATCTCATTTTAAAGGACATCCAATGGGAGGATATGGTGGAGCTTTAAAACAGCTTTCAATAGGTTTTGCATCAAGTCATGGTAAAAGATACATTCATTGTGCTGGAAATGAAGATGGAACATATGATGATATGTTCAAGACAGATCAAATAAAATTCCTAGAAGCAATGGCAGATGCTGCTAGTAGTGTGCACAAGAAATTTGCAGGCAATATTGTCTATATTAATGTAATGTGCAATATGTCAGTTGACTGTGATTGTTGTAGTGTAGCCGAGGATCCATGCATGAAGGATATTGGGATTCTTGCGAGTCTTGATCCTGTTGCCATTGATCAAGCATGTATTGACTTAGTCTATAACTCAAATGATCCAGGACGCGATCATTTAGTAGAAAGAATTGAAAAGAGAAAAGGTGTACACACAATAGAGGCAGCTCAAAACTTAGGATTTGGAACAAGAGAATATGAACTTATAAAAATAGATTAGCAGTCGATGACTGCTTTTTATTTTTATATAATTTACTAGTAAGCCTAGTAGGTGTTATAATAGTAACATGAGTTATTTCTATAAATAAAAATCATCTTTATGAATAATTAAGATAGATGTTTAATAGAAATTTATTGTGAGGTATCTATGAGTATATTTGATATGGATTTTTTTAGGTTTTTAGGCTTTAAAAAGAAACCAAATGCCCCTTGGAAAAAATATTATAATAAAGGTGATATGGATATAAAAATACCTGATACATCTTTGTATCAATATTTTAAAGATAATACCCAGAATTATAAAGATAACATTGCCTTTTCTTACTATGGGGTAGATTTTACTTACGAAAAATTTAGTAAAGAAATAACTAAAGCTGCTAAAGCATTTTTAAGTTACGGTGTTAGAAAAAGTGATGTCGTAACCATTTGTATGCCTAATACTCCTGAAGCGGTTATTGCGTTTTTTGCTCTTAATAAAATCGGGGCTATATCTAACATGGTTCATCCATTATCTAGTGAAAATGAAATAAAAAATACTATTTTGGAAACTGGAAGCATAATGCTAGTAGTAATCGATATTGACTATCAAAAAATAAAAGAAATAATTGAAGATACTGATGTTTACAAAGTAATTATAGTAAGAGCTAGTAATTCGATGCCAAAACTTATGAAAATCGGTTATACAGTGACAGTAGGACGTAAGACGAAATTGCCTATTAACAATAAAAAATATGTATTTTGGAATGATTTTATAAAAGCATCAAAAAATTATAGTAATCGAAATTACAATTTTTGTTCTAGTAAAAATGATCCGGCTGTAATGCTTCATAGTGGTGGTTCGACAGGAACACCTAAAGCTATCGTTTTATCTAATGGCAATTTTATTACTTTATCAGAACAATCAAAGATTGTTTTTAGCGAATTAGAAGTAGGCGATAAATGCCTTTCAATTATGCCTATTTTCCATGGCTTTGGTCTTGGGGTTTGCTTATATACACCGCTTTGTCTTGGTGCTCAATGTATTTTAATACCTCAATTTAAGGCTGCTACTTTTGATAAACTTTTAAATAAATATAAACCAGAATTTGTAATAGGGGTGCCAACTTTATTTGAAGCCTTAATAAAAATTCCTGAGGATAGAAGCAAAAAACTAAACTTAAATTACTTAAAATACGTAATAACTGGTGGTGACAGTTTAAAAAAAGGACTAGAAAAAGACATTGATAAATTTTTACACGATCACGGATCACTTACAAGACTTATTCAAGGTTATGGAATGAGTGAATCTTTGGCTGCTGTATCGCTCGAACCGAAGGGAATATATAAAAGTAGATCGATAGGAATTCCTTTCCCGGGCTGCTATATTGGTATATTTTCGCCGGATGACGAAGAGCTTCCGTATGGTGAAGAGGGCGAAATTTGTATAAGTGGACCAAATGTCATGTTGGGTTACTATAATAATGAAAAAGAAACTAATCTTGCTTTGCATATTCATTCTGATGGTAATGTTTGGCTTCATTCTGGTGATCTAGGAATAATGGATAAAGATGGTTTTGTAAGATATACGAGTAGAATAAAAAGATTAATTGTCTCATCAGGATATAATGTCTATCCAAATCAAATTGAATCTTTACTTGAAAGCCATGAAGCTGTATTATTATGTAGTGTTGTAGGAATTCCTCACAAATACAAAGAAGAGGTTGCTAAAGCTTACATTGTTTTGAAAAATGGTTATAAAAAAGATGATAAATTGCTTGCTGAATTAAAAGAATTATGTAGAAAAAATTTGCCTAAGTATTCGCAACCTTATGAATACGAATTTAGAACATCACTTCCTAGGACAATGATAGGTAAAGTTGATTTCAGAGCGTTACAAGAGGAAAATAATAAGGAAAGAGAAAAAGAGAGAATAAAAAATTAAAGTAATTTAGACGTGAAAGGATTTTAGAACTATTATGAAAAAGAAAGTGGTTGTTTTAGGTGGTGGAACGGGAATGAGTTCTTTACTAAAGGGACTTAAAGAGTTCCCTGTAGATATAACAGCAGTTGTATCAGTGTGTGATGATGGTCAAAGTACTGGACGACTTAGAAAAGAGTTTAATATTCCTGCTGTTGGCGATATTAGGAAAGTCTTGGTATCACTTTCTGAGACCGATCCTTTAGTAGAACAACTTTTAAATTATAGATTTAAGACTACTAGTGATTTGAATGGTCATACTGTTGGTAATCTACTCCTTACAGCCATGGGAAATATGACAGGAAATATGTCAGATGGAATAGAAGCAATCGGAAAAATTTTGAATTTACATGGTAAGATTCTTCCACTTACAGAAGATAATGTAACATTGGCTGCTAAGATGAGCGATGGGACAATAGTTGAAGGCGAGCATAACATAACGCAAATAAGAAAAAAAATTAAGAAAGTCTACTATACCGACAAACCTAAGGTTAACTATAATGTATTAGAAGCAATTAAAAAAGCTGATTTAATTATATTGAGTATGGGTAGTATTTATACAAGTATTATTCCTAATCTTCTTTGCCGTGAGATTGTCGATTTGTTAGAGAAAATAGATACACCGATTATGTATACGTGTAATATTATGACTCAACCAGGTGAAACTGATAATTTTCGAGTAAGTGATCACATTAAAATAATAAATCAATATTTGGGAAAAAGAAAAGTTGACATAGTAGTAGCAAATGATGGTAAAATAGGAGAAACAATGCAAAGAAAGTACGAAACATTGGAACAAAAAGATCCTGTACTTTTGGACAGGGATAACCTTAATGATATTAAAATAATATCTAATAATTATGTGTCTGTTGAAAATAATTATTTAAGACACGATGCGATAATGTTATCTCTTGACATATTTAAATATTTGATATCGCAAAAATAAAGGTAGTTTATAAGGAGTAATTATGTTTAGTTTAATTTTTTTGGTCGTATTAGCATTTCAAATATACGATAATTTAAGTGATAAACTTAAAGAAGCTGTTAATTATCTAATAGTAGGGGGACTTACGACAGTAGTTAGTATTGTAAGTTATTATTTACTAAGGTTAGTAATAGAAAATTATATTGTATGTACTATTCTTTCTTGGATTGTGGCAGTAATATTTGCCTACTTTACAAATAGAAAGTATGTATTTCACAGCAAACAAAAAAACTTATTCAAAGAGTTTTCGAGTTTTATATTTTCAAGAATATTATCACTTATTGCTGAGGTTGCAGTAATGTTTTTATTAGTAGATATTTTAACTATAGATGATAAGATAGCAAAAGTAGTAGTACAAGTTATTGTTATTATCTTGAATTATATATTTAGTAAACTGTTTGTTTTTAAGAGGGAGAAGTAAAAGCCTCTTTTTATTTGACATTTTAGGTTGTCTATTATAAAATATCCCATAGTTAAAGGGGGATTTATATGCAAAATTTTATTTCTGAAAAAGTACTAAATAATATCTTAGATATAAAAAAATTAGTAACAATGGAAAAAGTTGGAAGGGACGACGAAAGAAGAGATTATTATTATATTGGTAAAGGTCTTTTTATTAGGGAGGGTGTCCAAGAAAAAAATGAAGAAATTTTTGATATTATGGAATTACCTGTAACCAAAGAAATAAATGGTAATGTAGCACGAATCGAGGTAACACCTTCATTAGATTTGATTAATTTTTATATACCTGGATCTTATGGTTATGATACTGTTATAGAGCGTGCTTTCCGAAATGGCGAAGAGTGGATAGTCGAACATAATTTTAGTCTATTATGTCAAAAGTTAAACGAAGCACTTTTAAGTAAAAATGAAAACTATGCCACTCGCATTTTTAGAATGTTAGGTCAAATTGAACTTATTGAAAGAAATAAGAAAAAGTCGGGATCTTCAATAAAAAACAGCTAATTTATAGTACACCTAATTAGATAAATGCATATTATTTATTAGGTAGGTGTCATTATGTCTAAAGAAGATTTTATTAATTTTGTGAAAGCAAATCCCAATTTAGTGGATTATGTTAAAAAAAACGATGCATCTTGGCAGAGTCTATATGAAATTTATGCTCTGTATGGTGAAGATGAGACTGTTTGGAACAAATATTTAAATAATAAAGAAAAATCGATAAATGAATTGGTGTCATTAATAAAAGGGGTAAATTTAGAATCAGTTAGAAAAGTAGTAGATGGACTACAAAAGACGATATCGCTAATTCAAGAAATTGGCGGAAAAGAGACCATAACTCCTTATGAAAAAAGCCCAGTATATGAGGATTTAGATGATTAATGAGACAATTTTTAGGGTTCATCAAAATCCTCTTCTTTATCAGTATTTGAAATATCATTCATATTGGTACAAAATGCTTTATAGAAATCCCAACTTATTAAACGATATGGTTAACGAAATGAAAGAAGAGTATAAACTTACAACTAAAGATAAAATAGATTCAATATGTAAGAAAATGAATTTTATTAGTAATTTATTAGGGGTATTTGGTTAATCCTCTTTTTTTATACATATATTTTAAAACCAAATTTGTTTTTATTTGTTGCTTTTGGTATAATCAAGCTGGTGGTATTATGAAAAAAGTTGAATTATTGAGTCCTGCTGGTGATATGAATAGTCTTCATAAAGCAGTAGAAAACGGAGCGGATGCTGTATATTTGGGCGGTAAAAAATTTGGAGCTAGAAAGTTTGCTAGTAATTTTGATAATGAAGAAATGATAGAGGCTATAAGATATTGTCATTTGTATGGGGTTAAAATTTATGTAACGGTAAATACAATAATATATGAAAATGAGTTAAAAGAGGTGCTTACCTATATTCAGTTTTTACATCAAAACAATGTCGACGCCATAATAGTACAAGATTTAGGTTTAATAAGAATAGTTCGAAAAATTTTTCCTAATTTAGAAATACATGCTTCGACACAATGTCATAATAATAGTGAAGAGACAGTAAGGGCACTTTCAAAATTAGGGGTAAAAAGAGTAGTTTTAGCAAGAGAATTATCACTAAATGAAATTGAAAAAATCAATGTTGATATTGAAAAAGAGATTTTTGTTCACGGAGCACTTTGTGTTTCATATTCCGGTTGCTGCCTTTTTAGTAGTATGAACGGCGGAAGAAGCGGAAATAGGGGAGAATGTGTAGGGTCATGTAGGCTTCCTTACAAACTTTTAAAAGATGGCATACCAGTTGTGCAAGATGGCAATTATCTTTTAAGTACAAAATCTTTATGTACTCTTGAAAACATTGGTCGATTAATCGAGGCAAATATTTCAGCTTTTAAAATAGAGGGAAGAATGAAAAGCCCTGAATATATCGGATATATTACCTCACTTTATCGAAAAAAAATTGATGAGTATTATCTTTCTCACAATGTTAGTGTTAGCAATGAAGAGATTAATAATATAAAAAAATTGTATAATAGAGAACTTACTAAAGGGTATTTATTTGGTGAATATGGCAAGAGTTTAATGAATATAAAAACATCTAATCATATAGGCATTATAATAGGAAAAGTCTTAAGTATCGATAAGAAAAAAATCAAAATTTTATTATCTTGTGATTTGAACCAAGAAGATGCGATAAGATTCGATAATGATAAAGGAATGATTGTAAATAGACTATATGATGAGAAAGAAAGATTAGTAAACAGTGTTAAAAGTGGTCATATTGCTTTAGTAGATAATAAAATAGATTTAAAAAAGGCTACTATAGTAAGAAAAACACAAGATATTAAACTTATAAAATCTTTGCAAGAAAAAAAAGAAAGAAAAGTAAAAATAAATATGAATTTCGAAGCTCATATTGGAAAAATGTTAAAATTAGTAGTATCGGCTAGAGACTCTGCAGTAGAAGAATATGGTGGTTTAGTAGAAAAAGCTCAAAATAGCCCAACTAGTATTGAAAGGATAAAAGAGCAATTAGAAAAATTAGGTAATACCCCCTTTATAAGTGAGGATACTACTATAAATGCTGACGATTATATTTTTATATCGATTAAAGAGGTAAACGAACTTAGAAGAGGTGCTCTTTTAAAACTAGAAGAAAAACTAAAAAATCATGTACCATATCCTTTTCTGAAAAACGAATTTCCTAAATTATCAAAAGAGCCTCTTGAAAAGAACAAAAGCCTAAGGATTAATATCCTAGCAAGAAATGAAGAACAACTAAAAGCAGCCCTAAAAGAAAACGTTGGTTTTATATACGTTTGTGATTATGATTTATATAAAAAATACCAAGATAACGATAATGTTTTCTATAGAACGAAAAGAACAGCTACCTTTTATAAAGACTTTAAAAATCAAAATATATTAGCTACAGATTTAGGTTCTGCCTTTAAGTATTCAAAAGAAAACTATGTAGTAAGTGACTACTATTTAAACGTTGTAAATTCAAGTAGTATTTCTTATCTTTTAGAAAATAATGTTAAAATGGTTACTCTTTCTGTTGAAAATAGTCTTGAGAACATAGAGAGTTTAGCCGATTTCGCAAGCTGCATTGAGGTTATCATCTTTGGAAGGATTGAACTTATGGTAACTAAATATTGCCCTATAAATATGCTAATTAATAATGATTCTAAAAAATGTAATTTATGTAGTGAAAACCATTCATACATGTTAGAAGACCAATATGGAAATACTTATCCAGTTATAAATGAAAAACACCTTACCCATATAATGCATTCTAAAAATATTGATTTAATCGATAAAATAAAAGTACTTAAACAAAAGGGAATAACTAATTATCGAATTGAATTATTTGATGAAAATAAAATTGAAATTAAAGAAATAATAAAGGAAATAAAAAAAGCCTATGAATGATGAAATATTAGAAAAAATAGATGAAATAATAAGAGTGTTAGATGAAAGTAAGGCAATTGAAGAACTAGAATTATTAAAAAAAAGAATACTTTCAGATAAAGAATTATTAGCTAAAATAGAAAAGGTAAAAAAAGAAGATACATATAATGAGCAGTATGTAAAACTTAAAGGCGAGATATTAAGCAATAGTGATTTTAAAAGATATAAAAAGATAGAGGAGGATTTGTATTTATTAATTTGTGAGGTAAATAATAAGATAAATACTTTAACGAAGGAGAAACATGAAAATAATTAGTGGGAAGCTTAAGGGTAGAGTAATTAATGGTTATGATATAGAAGGAACAAGACCTACAATGGACAGAGTTAAAGAGTCGTTGTTTGGGATGATTCAAAATGATATAAAAGATAAAGTGGTTTTAGATCTTTTTGCAGGAACTGGCAATTTAGGGTTTGAAGCACTTAGCAATGGTGCCAAGTTTTGCTATTTTAATGATAAAAATAAAAAATGTACTAATTTAATAAGTGATAATGCTAAAAAATTTGAACTTACCGATTATTGTACTATTTTTAATTTAGATTATAAAGAGGCTCTTAACTATTTTGCTACAAAAAATATTTGCTTTGATTTAATTTTTTTAGATCCGCCATATAAATTTCAAGAATTAAATGAAATAATTGATTTTATTAGGCAAAATGATTTATTGCAAAAAAAAGGATTAATTGTTTGTGAGGTATCAGTTCTTTATCTCAACATAGATTATTATGAAAAAATAAAGATGCGAAAATATGGAGATAAATATATAATTATATATAAAAATAATCTTTGATTAATTAACTATTTCATTGTATAATTAATAATAGGTGATGGTAATGGCTAGTAATAAAGGATTTGCGTTTTCGACGATGCTTTATGGTGTACTATCATTAATAATGGTTGTTTTGATACTGCTTTTTAGTGTTTTAAAAAATACTAATGATGAGACTTACTATTACGCGTCGACTGTAGAAAATTCACTTAATAAGTGTGTAGATAAAGAAGTGGAGCTTGAAAAGTGTTATACATCTAGTAGTGCTTTTTGTAGCCCTTCATCTTATTATAGTTGCCTTGGCGTAACAGATAATAGTGTCGATTCAGTTAGAGCAATAGAATTTTTTGAAACGAAAGTTGTATACGCTGGAGATGGGGTATATTCTGATAACGATAAGTTAGTATTTAAAGGAATTAATGTCAATAATTATTTGAAATTTCTAGGTTATGTGTGGCGAATTGTTGAAATAGAAAGCGATGGGTCATTAAAAATAGCTTATACTAAATATGATGATGATTTAAGTTTTAGCACATCGAGTAACAATGAATGGACTAATAGTGACATAAAAAAAGAATTAGAACAAAACTTTTATGAAAGCCTAAGCGATAAAGCACATATTGAAAAGAAGAATTGGAATGTAGGAAAATTGTCTTCAGATGTTACTACTCTTACTAGTCTTATAGCACAAGAAGAAAGTTCTAGAAGTCTAAGTGCATCAATTGGTCTTCTTAATGTTAGTGATTATACTAAGGCAGCGTTAAACGAAATTTGTCAGAACGATGTTTTCAATGTTAGTTGTACTAGTTGGTTGTCATCATATAGTAGTTGGCTATTGAATGCAAATCAATCTGTGTCTAATGAAGCCTATTATTTTGATGAACTTGATAGGTTGGTTGTAAAAAAAGTCACTGAAAAAGGAAAAATAATACCAGTAATATATTTAAGTGGGGATACTAAAATATCTGGTGGTGATGGTACTATTAGTGATCCATATATATTAAAATGGTAATATTATAGAGGAGGATTTTATGGGATTAATTAAGGCAGCTTTTACGGCTGTAGGT
>CANQHY010000033.1 GCA_947623975.1 uncultured Bacilli bacterium | reverse complement strand
TATAGGGGCAGGTTGCGGAGTAATAGTCTTTAATAATGAAGGAAAGATTCTTTTAGGTCTTAGGAATACTGATAAAGATAAAGCTGATAGTGAACTTCATGAAGAAGGAACTTGGACACTGCCAGGTGGAAATATCGAATATGGTGAAACATTTGAAGAAGCTGGAATTAGAGAAGCTAAAGAAGAAACTGGTTTAGATGTTAGTGACTTAGAAATAATCTGTGTTCAAACTGATAAAAATGAATATGCACATTATATATCTGTTGGTATGATTGCTAAAAAGTACGAGGGCATTCCAAACGCAATGGAGCCTGAACAAATCTTAAAATGGGAATGGTTCTCTTTAGATAATCTTCCTCAAAATATATTTTCAGCAAGCAGGAAAACGATCGATTGTTACTTAAATAAAAAATTTTATATGGGTTAATTAACCCTTTTTTTTTGATAAAAAAATTTTTTAATTTTTTTGTAAATAAAACTCAAAAGAATCATCAATAAAATAATTCTAATCGGTAATTTTAATTTAGATGTAATATCGCTTAAAACTGTCCAATTGTTTCCAAGAGCATAACCGACATAAACAAAAGCAAAGGTCCAAGGAATGCTACCTAAAGTTGTGTAAATTAAAAACTTTTTAAAAGAAAGTCTAGCAATTCCCACTGGAAGAGAGATAAGGGTTCTGATAATAGGAATGTTTCTTCCTATTGCGGCAGCCATAAGACCGTATTTGTCAAACCAACCCTCACATTTTTTTATATCTTCTTCTTTCATAAAAAAATATTTTCCGTACTTATGAATAAAGGGATATCCCCCAAAATAGCCCATTGCATAAATTGCAATAGCACAAAAAATACTGCCCAAAAGACCAACTAAAAAGCTTAACCAAAAGTTAAATATTTTTCTTCCTGCTAAAATTCCACCAGTAGCAAGTATTAATTCACTTGGAATAATTATAATTACAGCTTCTAAAACCATTCCTAAAAACATTCCAAAATAGCCAAAATTACTTATTAGTTCTAAAACATAATTATCCAATATGATCACCCTAAATAATTATATTTTTATTAAATTTAAAAAAGTACTTATTATGTTAAGTACCTTTATTATGACTATTTATCTCCTAATTTATAACTTATTAAGAATCCTGCTACTAGGACTAATACTCCTACTATCAATTCTTGAATACTGAAAGGAATATTACCTAATTCAATATAAGTAGAAAGAGGTATTGCAATAACAGAAGCAAAGATAAATCCTAAAACTCCAAAATAAGTTTTAGTCTCATATTTAGAAAATAACATCTCTAAAATCTTAGCTACAACAATAATTCCTACTAGTACCCCTACTCCGAATACTGCAAGTATCAAGCCATTTTGCCATAAATTATCAAATTTAACAAAATCATTAATTGTAGAAATTACAGGATAATAATAACCCAAAAGCATTAAGACTAACGATCCACTAATTCCCGGTATTACCATAGTTGCAGCAGCTATTACCCCAACAAAGAACAAAAATAAATAATCAATAAAGCCCATGCTAACAAACGATACATCGCTTAAATCTTTAAAGATTAAACTTGAACAAGCCATAAATATTACCAAAGAGAAAGTAATAAGTGCTATTACATAACTACTAATTTTTTTAGTCTCTTTTTTATTGATAACATTTTTGACTAACATTGGAATTCCTCCAATTACAAGTCCCACAAAAAATAACATCGTAGGAAGAGGAAAATTATCGTAAGAATACTCTATCGCACCACTCAAAATAACTATTGCAAGCACCATTCCCACAATAACAGGAATTAAAAACTTTAAATTTTCTTTTAAATTTTTGAACAAATTACTAATCGAAGAAATAAATTTCTCGTAAATACCAAGTATCAAGGCAATTGTTCCTCCACTTACTCCTGGTATTACATTGGCAATTCCCATAAAGAATCCTTTTAATACTAAAATTAAACTTTTCATAAGCACCTCTTTTAATCATATTATAAACTATTATTAATATACTATAAGCTAAATAAAAACGGTAGCACAATCTTTAAAAATTTTATTTTAACAACAATTTAATTTTATATTTTGTAAATCTATACATAATTCTAAAAGGTGCAAAAATTCCAAAATACAGATCATTAATTACATCTTTTTCTAAACTAAAATAGTCTGATTTTAGAATAAAACGTTGCAAAGGTGTTAAAACCCTTAATATTTCAATATCACAAAATTCAATTACTTTATTTTTATCCTTGACAGTACTACAATAAAAAAGTTTACAAGCTATATTTCTACTAGGGCAAAGTCCGCATGTTCTATGCTCACAAAGTCTACAACAACCATTTTCTTTATCGATTTTATTTTTCCTGTGAGCAATACATTTTCCATTTTTAAAATCGCATAAATTTTTATCTTTATAATAAGAATCTATTTTTTGGCAGGCTTCGTTATAAATATATGTTATTCTTTGCTTTCGCCCTTTAATATTTAATGCCTCTATTATTGGATATAAAGATTCATCATTGCTTTCTAACTTAAACTTTACTAACTTAAAAAGAAAGCTTCGATATAGAAATAATTTTTTATAAAATGCTTTTAATTTTTTTTCATTATTAATTACTATTCTTTTTTTCATATTAAACCACTTGAAAAATATAAAGTTTTAAATAACTCGTTTCATCTGCATTCCATAGTATCGGATGATCTTTAGCTTGCTTTCTTACCTCTATTTCACGAAGCATTACGTTAGCATCCATTGCAGCTTCTTCTAACATTTGCACAAACAATTTATCTTTCATAAAATGCGAACAAGATGCCGTTACTAAATAACCACCTCGTGGTAATATTTTCATAGCACGATAATTAATCTCTTTATAACCGCGATAGGCACTTTTAACAGTATCTTTCGATTTAGTAAAAGCCGGTGGATCTAGAATAATCATATCGAAAGAATGATCATTTTTATCATCTAATTCTTTTAACAAATCAAAAACATCAGCTTGCTTAAGTTCTACTTTTTCTTCTAAGTTATTCTCTTCTAAATTCTTCCTAGCAATATCTAGTGCTTGCTTGGAAATATCAACCGCTACTACTTTTTTAGCTCCACCTAAGATAGCATTCATGGCAAATGAACCCGTATGCGTACAACAATCTAAAACGCATTTATCTTTAGCTATTTCTCTTACTGCTCTTCTGTTGTATTTCTGATCTAAGAAAAAGCCAGTTTTTTGTCCGTTTTGAAAATCTACTATATATTTAAGCCCATTTTCTACTATCGTCGTTGTAACAGATTCATCTTCGCTATTTAACACATACCATCCAACATTTTCTTCTAAACCTTCAAGTTCTCTTATTTTTACGTCATTTCGCTCAAATATTCCCCTTATTTTTATTCCATCTTTTGAAAGTGTTTCTAAAATTAATGGGAAAATAATATCTTTTCTTTTCTCTATCCCTAAGGATAATGTTTGCACTACTAGGCAATCGTTAAATTTATCTACCGTTAGTCCAGGAAAAAAATCAGCTTCGCCAAAAATGATACGAACATTATTTAAATCTTCACTCATAACACTTTTTCGATAATTCCAAGCATATTCAACTCTTCTTCTCCAAAAAGAAACATCAAAAGTATCATTGATATTTCTAGAAATTATTCTTATTTCTATTTTAGAATTATCGTTTATAAAACCCGTAGCCAAATACTTACCCTTCGTACTTACAACGTCAACTAAATCACCATTTTCATAATTTTTATCTATGTTAACTATTTCATCCTTATATACCCAGGGATGTCCTTTTCTAATTCTTTTTTCTTCTTTTTCTGTAATTGTTGCTTTAGGATAAATTCTTACTGTCTTCATACTTTCACCGCTTTCAAATAAAATATACTTAAATAATACCACCATAATTTTAAATACAAAAGAAAAAGTTCTAATGAACTTTAATTAACTTTAATTATATTAACTGTAAACACTCTCAGTAAGATTTTTAACAGCTGTTAAAATATAAGATATTTTATACCAAGTCTGATAATTCGCCGTAGCAGTTTCTGTTAGTGAAAATACATTTTGAAAAACTCTTACTGCATCTTCTGTAGCATCGTCAAAATAACCGCTTGGATTTTTAATAATAGGTATTCCGGGGTAGCTTCCATGAATATAATTTAAAGCATTTTGAAGAAGGTAAACATCACTATTACAATCACCTTTTTTTAAAGTCGTAGTAAATGAATACGGATAACTAGTTGTAGGTTTTGCCCTAAAAATATTTACGTTATCACCATAATAATATCTCAATATTTCTAAGGCATCATAGCCCCTATCACCCAGGTCTTTTGAACCCCATTGGCTTAGGTATCCTTCCTCATTGGTTTTACTTTTATAATGAGCAAGTAAAGGTTCCAATCTTACCCCATTTCTTATGTAGTTAGTAAATATTTCATCGACAATATTTGAAATAGATTCAAAAATTGTTCCATTACGAGTGTATTTTTGATCATAGCTTGTCGTAGATGTTATCGTAAAATCATAGCCTCTACTTTTATACCATTCTGTGTAAATTCTATTCAAAGTAAACGAGATAATAGCCAATACGTTTGCCTTTATTGTCTCCTGTGGCCAGGTTGGATAAATTTCACTAGATGCCACATTTTTAATATAATCAGTAAATGGCACTGTATAATTGGGAGCTATAGTGTTGCTAGGTATTCCATCATGTACTATAACATTAGGGGGTATTAATACCTCTTTTAAAACAATAGGGGCTATTCCTTCATTAGAATTTTCTTCTTCGCTCCAAATATTAGGCGGATAATCTTCCCACAAAGTGTTAGGAGTAACCTCTTCTACCACATCATTTTCCCCATTATCAATCGATGACATATAAACATTTTGAATTGACGTTATTCCATCTAATATTTGCACATTTTCTATAATAGTTCTATTCATTCCTAAAGCTTCCACTATTAAATCATAAGTCTCATATGGTCTTATTTCGTATTGTTCTTCTTCAGAATAACTCTTAGAAACAGTAGGAAGACTAATTAAAGATGTTTCCCCATTTTTATTAGTAGTTTCTTTATATATTTCTATTCCGTCTTTTAACACAGTAACTGAAGCATTTTTTATCGGATTTGCTACATTATCGCCATAAACATTAACTTTAAGATAACCATTTATCATATTCCACCTCAGTTTATTATATTAATACATAAAAAATTAATGAATATACTTAATTGGGTGATGAGTTATGTATGAGACTTTACAACTTGGTGACATTGGTGACGATGTCAAAATACTACAAGAAAAATTAAAAAGATTAGACTATTATAATGCGCTTATTACAGGAAGTTTTGGACTTTCATTAGAAGCCGGAGTTAGAGCTTTTCAAAAAGATAATCAATTACCAATAACTGGAATCGTAGACGATGAAACTTGGGAGATACTAAACAATTATACTGAAAGTAAAATAAGCCCTATAAGTGTATATCCGACTTTAAGTTTAGGCTCTAGTGGAAATTTTGTAACTGATCTTCAGACTAAATTAAAAGCCCTTTTATATTATACTGGTGATGTTAATGGTAACTTTGATTTAGAGACGGAACTTTCCGTCAAAAGATTTCAGTTAAATAATGAAATAACTGCTAGCGGTACTGTAAATAATGAAACTTGGAATTTATTAAATACTCTATATGGTAATTTACGTGATTGTGCAATTGATGGTGAAGATATAGACGACTATACAACATACACAGTCCAAAATGGGGATAGAATTTTTATGGTGAATAATTAGTACAAAATACATAAAGATATGATATATTACTTAATAAGGAGAGTGTTTTTATGGAATATATAGGAGATTTTGGTATTAAAGTAATAGTTGATGGTGATAAAGCACAATTTGAAAATGAAAATGGTTTTGGTCCAATACGTAAACAAGTAATAGGAGCTAATTTTACAAATGGTGTTATAACTGGTGGCTATCTTTCTTCTTTTAGTGGTTCGTTTGATGATGAACTAATAGGTATACAATCAGGACTTGGTAATATTGTTTATACTAAAATAGGAGATATTAAAGATGCCTATGAATTATTGAAATCAAAAATAAACGATATTAAAAGCGTTGATCTATTTGAATTGTCACGTGTTGTATTAGAAACCATAGATGAATTCTTTGGAGGTCGTGATAATATAAGTGAGAGAATGGATTATTACTATCCTGCTGAGTTAGAAGAAGAGAGCAAAAATAATAAAATTTCTAATTTAAAAGGTACTGGAGCAGCAATGTGTGTAGAAAGGGCTGCCCTTGCTCAAAATTTATTAAAATCTTTAGGTATAAACAGTTTTTACAAATCATCAGGTATTATAAAAAATAACAAAGAAGAACAACATTGCTATAATTTGATAGAATTTAATGGTAAGTATTATATATTTGATTCATCAATTCCTAATTTAATAAATAATCAGGTTAATCCCTTAATAGCAGAAATAGATAAAGAGACTTTCACTTTATTAAGTGCACCTATACCTGATATGGGAATATCAACTACAGTAACACATTATAATCCATATTTGAATACTGATGTATCTATTACATATGATAGTGGCAGAAAAAAGCAGGTAGAAGTTTGTTCATTAGAACAAAAAAAGCCAAAGCATTTATAGATTATATTTAAAAAAAATTAATAAAAATAAATCATCCTATAAAATTTATAGAAAAATAAAAATTAGGATGATTTTTTTAGCTCGATTTATTGATATCATTTACTTTATTTTTTATATCAACCTACAAATATATTAATTTTTAAAACTTTATATCGTAGTATATATAATATCAATTTAACAGCAACTAATTTATATTTGATTTAAAAGTGATATTTTGAGATTCTAATTTATAAATAATTCTAACTAGTTTTGTAGCAACGTGTGCTAAAGCAACTTTATGAGTTTTGACTCCAAAACGTTTTTTAAATAGAATTTTTTGAATATAGGTTAATGCATAAAAACATGGTCTGCAGCACTCTAAAGAAAATAGCTTAAATGACTAGATCAATGTTTAACCATGTTACTGAGATTCAGTTCAAGAAAAGACTTAAAAAAGCTCAAAATTTAGATTAAATTCATACGAATATACTAAAAGAAATAATAGATAAATCTCAATATTTAAAAGTAAGCGAAAATATAAAAAAGAGAATAATAAAAAAATATATTAATGAATTTTTATTAATAGAAAATCCATAAATAAGGTTAATAATAAATTTAGTTGAAAAATCTATATCTATCAAGATAATAAAATAGATATTATATTTAAAAGTATTATATAAAATATGTATCAGGGAATAGAACTGTTATGGAAAATGGCGAATAAATTTTATTTTTAAAAAATTTTGTCAAATAAAAAAAACACGATATAATAATTGTAGGGTGATTTATAAAAATGGATGATTATGAGTTAGAAATACTTTTGAAATCAAAAAACTATCCGGATAATTTAATCAATTGGGCAACTAAACTTTATCCTATAATGTGTGATTATTTTGGATATGATAATACAATTAAATTTTTTTGTGAATACAATTTAGTTCCTAGAGATACTATAGGAGATAACAGTGGAGCAACATATAGAGACGAGAAAAAAATTGTTTTTGATTGGCAATCTGGAAATTTACACGAAGCACTTACACTATTCATGCATGAAGCTGCTCATGCAATGGGTGAATTAGCCACATCTAGTGATGCAATGCTTATGGAAGGTCATGAGTATCACGAATCTTTTTTTTCTAAATTGGAAGAAGGACTCGTTTCAGATAAACAAAATGAAATAGAATTTGGAGAATTAAATTACACCTATGTAACAATTAATACTTTTGATGATGATGATGAATTTCATAAAAATGATTTTAAAACACAGCCTACTAACAAATATACAATAAATAGTGTCTACTACAAAGCCTTGCAATTGTTATTAGGAGAAAATAAAAATCTATTACAGCAAAATATGTTTGCAAAAGAAACAGAAGAAAAAAATTATTTTTTTAATCGTGCTATTTCCTTTTTAAAAGAACAGTTAACAGATGAAGAATTTGCAACTCTTATGGACTGTGCTTGCGTTTTTACTTTAAACTTTTCCTATCATGGTAGTACCGTTACTACCACTAGTTATTTGAATGATAGTAATGTTTTTAAAAATGAAGAGGAAAAAGAAAATTATATTAATAAATTAAAAAAAGAATTACCAAAAAATTATTCTTATGCAAAAAATCGTAACTTATTTGGAAAAAATATATTTGATTCTGTAGATGATTTATGCTCACTAACTTTAAGTGTTTTAACAAGAAGATTAGAAAATAAAGAATATGATAGATTTAGTGCAGTAAAAGAAGCATGTACTTATCTTACTAAAATTGATAACAATAGTGAAAAACTAACACAAAAAACAAATAAATTAAAAACTGTTTTATTTGAAAATATTAATGAATTGTTTCCACAGCTTGCTTCTATAGATTTAAACAAATATTCAATGACTGATTATGATAAATTTTCATTAATCACTCAAATTATTTCTTTATCAGAGGTAGCAAATAAAGACGCTAATATTTCTTTTAATTACAATGACGATAATTTAAGTGTTTCAATTAATGATCGTGAAAATTATATTGTAAAGAAAAAAAACATATATTCAGAAGATTGGGATCCTTTTATAAAAGCAACTCCAATTGGGTATAGAATAGTAATGGAAAAAGAAGAACCTTTAAGTAAAGAAATTTCTAAGCATTCTTTAAAATAATATATAATTTAACTTATTTTTAATAATCATGCTACCAATTTAGGAAATAGCATGATTTTTATACCAACGTAAAGTTTATAATTTAACTTATTTTTAATAATCATGCTACCAATTTAGAAAATAGCATGATTTTTTATACCAACGTAAAGTTTATAATTTAAAAATTTGGAAATTTCTTTGGCAGAATGCCAATAAAGTTAAAGAATTTAAAAATTGATAATTAATTTAATTAAAAGTTTTAATCTATAAAAATAGAAAATTAGTTATTTATTTACATTTAGAAATACCACATAAAATGCGTATCAGGCGATACATTATATGCTATTGCCAAAAAATTCGACACTACAGTAGATGCCATTAAAAATTTAAACAATTTGACTAGTAATACTATTACAATCGGGCAAGTTTTAAAAATTCCTACAGATATAGAAAAAACATATTTAACTTATACAGTTCAAAGTGGAGATACACTCTATGCTATTGCAAATAAATATAATACAACAGTTGATGAAATTAAAAAATTAAATAATTTAAGCAGTAATACACTATCTATTGGGCAAACTCTTAAAATTCCTGTTGAAGATAATATTAATTATATATCTTATATAGTAGAAAGAAATGATACCTTGTATGCCATTGCCAAAAAATATAATACAACAGTGAATGCTATTAAAGAATTGAATAATTTGACAAATGATATACTTACTATTGGTCAAGTTTTAAAAATACCCATTTCAAGTGAACCCAACTATATATACTATACTGTTTTAAAAGATGATACACTTTATGCCATTGCAAGAAAATACAACACGACAGTTGATGAAATTAAAAGATTAAACAATTTAACCAGCAATATATTATCTATTGGGCAAATTTTAAAAATACCACTTAATAATAGCTAAAGATTTTGCTAAAGATTAAAAATACTCAAAGAAAAAAATTATTGTTTCCTAGAGTATTTTAATTATTGAAATTTAATTCCAGCTAGTATAATTTTATAATCATTATCATCTAGTTTTTTCTTTAATGTAGTTAATCTGTTATAATCATCTATATTAACTGTTATGATATTTTCTTCTATCATTGCTCTTAAAAGTGCATAAAATTTTCTTCTATTAGATGATGATAGATAACCAAATTTTTTGCTTTTAAACAATTGAAACTTTTCAATAGCTTTAGTTCTTTCGCCTATTAATATAGAAAATAATATTTTAGGGCTTATGGACATTTTTAGTTGCTCATATTCGTTTATTGTTTCAACAATTGCGTCTACCATATCTCTAAAAGGACGATTACATATAGTAATCTTATTAAAATCTATATTATTATCACAAAACTTAATATTTATCTCTTCCCTATCTTGTGTGTAATTATAATCCATAATATAAAATGAACATCCCTTACCATCAATTCGATAATTTGAACAACCTAACATAGGGGTTTCATTACCGTTTTTTTGTTTGATTGTTTTTACTATTAAATAACCATCTTCACATTTAGGACATTTTGATATAGACATTCTTCCACCTTTAAGATTATTAGTTACAAAACCACATATTTCCGGATCATTTGAACAAATCCACAAGGTTTTAGCAATTTTAAAATTAGGATTTGTTCTTTTTTGTAGTGGGTATCCGCAACAAGGACATTTTATTATGTTATTTATTTCTTTAACAGGTTCTAATTCTTCGCCGTCTAGTAAAATATTTTTGTAATTTTCTTTTAATTCCAGAATGAATTTTGATGGTCTATATTTTGGAGTAATTATATAAACTTTATTTTTAGTTCTGGTTAAGGCAACATAAAATAATCTTCTTTCTTCAGCAAAATCAAAAGTATCGTCATCTTTTATTACCAGTTTCATAACAGGATCATCAGCAATTTTGGAAGGAAAACCTAATATAGCATCTTTTCCATTTACAATAATAACATTGTCATACCCTAAACCTTTTGAAGAGTGGGCAGTTAGATAAGTTATTTTCAAATCTGGATATTTTATTGATTTTATTCTCCCCTTAAAAAACTCAAATAAATTAGTAAATTTCTCTAATAAATATATTTCAAAACCGTATCTTCCTATTAACAATATTTTTTGAGATTGACCATTATCTTTAATGATTTGATCAAGTGATTTTTGTATAGCATTTACCATCCTAGCAAGCGGTCCTTCATTCTGTTTGTTTTTTGTATAAGAATCATCATAAGACATTAATATAATCGGATTTGTAATTGATTTACTTGATTTAAGTGTTTTCTTTATTTGTTTATCATTTGCCATAACAAAACCACCAGCAATATCTATTAATTCCTGTGAATTTCTATATGTTTTAGTAATCTTAAGAATATTAGCATATCCCATTGTTTTTTCAAATCTAGTGAATAACTCCAATTTAGCACCGCTAAATCTAAAAATTGATTGCCAATCATCACCAACAGCAATAATCTTAGCATTTGAACACTTAGATAGTTTCTCACACAAATCGAATCTTTGCATAGAAATATCTTGATATTCATCGACAAATATATAGTCATATGGTAGTTTTTCCTTACTATTTATCTTATTTTCTAATACGTTAGAAGCGTTGTTAATCATGTCTTCAAAATCGATACTATTAGAATTTTTCAATTCAACCATATATGCTAGGTAGCATTGGTAACAAATATTTATAAACAATCTTGTTCTTTCATCTTTAACGGTTATTTTCCATTCATCAAATTTAGATGTTTTAAAATTATTAGTTTTAAATCTAGATATAAAAACGCATATTAGTTGAATGAATTTATTAAGATATTTGTCTGTAGCATTTTGAATAATAGCCCTATAAATTTCCTTACTATTTTTAGTATCAAAAGAAATGCCAGCTTTTATTAATTCCTCTTTTAAATGTGTTAATGTATCTTTTTTATCATTATATTTAGAAAAAGTATAAATTAGTTTTGTGCCATGCTTCTTATGAATTATAACTTTATCATTAATATGTCTTTTATATTCGTTTAATTCTTCTTCGTTAAACCTACTACTCTTTCCGTCTTCTGATATACCAAAGTGTTCTAGGTAAATTTCTTTGTCATACTGTTTAATCAAAAAATCAGGACAATATGGTTTTATCGTCTTATCAAAACCGTATTTATACACTGGCTCGTATTCGTAATCTATACCATTAATAAATAAAAAATTGGCAATTCTACACTCTTCTATACTTCTTACTTTTTCGTTTAGAATTGTCGTTTTATTTTTAATTAAACTGTTTTTATAATTATCTAAAGAAATAGCTATATCGGATTTTAAAGTTGTACAGTCATTTCGATTAAGTTCGTTGAATAACAAAGCAATATTTCCATCATCAAAAGGAACTTGCAAATAGCTAGCAAAAAATAAAAGGATCTTCTTTATAAAGCTCTCGTCGTTTAAATTATTTAACAAAAATCTCTTTATTGACGCAAACATAAAATCACCACTAGAAATCCTATGTTTCTGCTCCTCATTTTCAGAAATAATAGAATTGGCTACAGAATGAAAGGTTGATATTTTAACTGGTAAATCTAATTTTTTACACCTTTCTTGTAATTCTTTAGTCGCTTTATTAGTAAACGATACAACTAAAATTCTTTCTGGTGAGATGTTATTTTTATCTATTAAATATTTAACTTTGGCTTCGATAGTCGTCGTTTTTCCTGCCCCAGCACCTGCTATTACTAAAGTGTAGTCTTCATCAGAAAGTACTACTCTCCTTTGTTCCTCGTCAAGTTTTATGTTTGGATCATCTTTTATTAAAACATTATCTAAATAATTTTTATCGGATTCCAAGTGATCAATTATAAATTTCTCATTATGATCATTGATAATTTTTTCCGTATTTTCATAATACTCCATTAAGGAAAGTAATTTTTGATAATCACTTTTATTATTTTTGCACCAAGATTTTAAAACTTTTTCTTTATTCATAAGCGATAATCTATTAAATATTTCACTATTGGCATTGCGAAATATAAAATATTCTCTTTTAGATATGTATTTATCACACGATAACAAAATTTCAATATTATTTTTATATTCTTGTAAACACTTAAATTCTAAAGAATTGTTTTTGACTTTAAAAAATAGCATAATACTCACCGACATAATTATAATATTTTTTTCGTTCTATTTAAAGTAATTTATGGTATATGGATGGTATTAACTTGTTTTTTGCATAAAAAAAGTGGCCAACACCAAAATATGGGGGAAGAATTAAAAAGTAAGTTCCCGTTTAACAAAATTTAAAATATGTAAATAAAAAAGTTC
>CANQHY010000032.1 GCA_947623975.1 uncultured Bacilli bacterium | reverse complement strand
GAATAAAATTTCCCGCTTATGTTTTCAAATTTTTAGGACATTTTCCCAAACTATTGACACTTTTTTCTGATAAAATCGAAAATGAGGCTATTTGATTTCAAGAATAAGCCTTATGGCAGTTCTCTCTTCGGAATCAATTGTTATATCAGTAAAGGCTGGTGTACAAACTAAATTTTTTCCAGATGGTGCTAAGAAGCCTCGACAAATAATTATCGCTTTTATTGATTGATTTAAAGCTCCAGCTCCTATCGCCTGTATTTCTACTTTATCTTTCTCCTTAAATATATTTGCTAGTGCACCAGCAACTGAATTAGGATTTGATTTACTTGATACTTTAAGTATTTCCATTATTATATCTTCCTTTCTAATTAAATAGTATGCCTTGAAACTTAAAGTATGCAAAAAAAGATATCTTTCGATATCTTAAAATTCTAACGTTTCTATTTCCTCTTTAACAGGTGCTGGTGTAACCGCTGGAGCAACATCACCTGTTGGTACTACTGGTTCTGCCACAACATTTGGTGTTACTGGAGATGATGTTGGCATATCTACTACAGGTGCAGGAGTACTTACAACAGCTGGTGCAGGTCCTGGTGTTTGTGTATTTAGTGATTCAACTGCTGGCGTAACTACTGGTTCTTGTTGACTTAATCCTCCAGAGTATGCCTCTTTTACAGTATTAGTAGGAATAGGTGCTGTATTTTCAAGTGGATTAGCACCGCCATAAATTTCTCTTGGCTTTTCAACAAATTCTGATTTATCGATAGCAGACTCAGGATTAGCACCACCATAAACAGTAACTGGTGCCTCATTAACGATAGATTCAACTCCTGCTACTGGATTTGTAACTACTGGAGATGGTTCAACAGGTACACTTGGTGTTGCAACAGCTGATTCTTGAACAGTTTTATTCAAATTTTCAACATCAGATGCTGGCTGCACTGATAACACTGGTGCACTTGCAACAAGGCTTTCTCCAACTGTATTTTCTTTATTCAAAGGCTCTGCAAAGTTGATTGGATCTACTGCTGGTGCAGTAACGCTTTCTTGCAATCCAACTGGCGTAGTATTCTCTGCTGTAGTTGAAGCTGTATTCTCATCTGAAAGTATTTCTGCATGAGGTACTACAGATACTGAAGGCACATTTTCAACTGGTGCTACAGGAATAATAGGTGTAGCTGATTCAACTGGTGTAACTGGATTTACATTTTCTACTGTAGACTCTGCAACAGGAGCAACTGGTGCTACAACTGAATCTGTAACAGGTGTAATTTGTTGTAAACTATCCATCGGTACTTGCTCAGTTTTATCAAATTGATCTTGAGAATCAACACTATCAACAATTTTGTCTTCTTTTCTTTTATTCTTAGATTTTCCCATACATAGTAACACAATGCCAATTATCAAAAATAAAATTCCAACCATTATTAAAATTCCCTCAATTGACGTTGCAAACTCGACAATATCAAAACTTAATAATTCAAATATACTCATATTTATTTCCTTCTTCCCTCATCTATTCTAATAAAATGATAACAAACTTTAATACTAATTGCAAGAACAAATTAGAAAATATCTCTAAAATAACTGAAACCATCACTAGATTTATCAGGGTAACTAGAAAATGTCATTTCTTTCTTTAGTGTTGGGTGAATTATCGTTAACTCATAAGCCCAAAGAGCAATATTTTTTAAATTGTTTTTTCCATATCTTTGGTCACCATACAGAGGATGATTTCTACTTGCAAACTGAACTCTTATCTGATGATGTCTTCCAGTTAAAAGCTCAATATCGACTAAGGATAGATTATGTTTTTTATCAAACTTTATAACTTTATAACTAAGTTTACTATACTTTCCCTTCTCTTTAGTTGTTACCACAGTATTACCATCATCTTTTTTTAAAAGATAATCCTCGAAAACTCCCACGGTAGGTTCTACCTTTCCTTCTACTACTGCTAAATATTTTTTTCTAAATTGGTGCATCTTTATCATACTACTCATTCTAGATGCTGCTTTAGAGCTTTTGGCAAACACCATTACTCCTCCAACAGGACGATCGAGTCTATGAACAAGACCTAAATAGACATTACCTTTTTTATCGTATTTTTTTCTAATATACTCTTTTACTATTGTCAAAAGATCCAAATCGTTAGTACTGTCTTTTTGACTCAATATATTTGCTTCTTTTACTACTACAATTATGTGGTTGTCTTCATATAATACTTCTAAATTATTCATATGACTCATACCTTGAACATATTCCACAAGGAAGAACCAAGTTGCTATTTTTTATAGGAAGACCTATTTCGAAAGAATATATTTTACCTTCATATTTATCTTTAAAAGCAAGATTCAAAATATTAGTAAATACCTCTTTAGATAAACCAGTAGTATAAGAATTTATTATGAAAAACAAAGGTTTGTCACTTAGTAGTTGTACACATAATTTTACTAAATTAAATAAATCTTCTTCGATATCCCAGACCTCTTTATTAGCACCGCGACCATAACTAGGTGGATCCATTATGATTGCATCGTATTTATTCTTTCGTCTTATCTCACGTTCTACAAACTTTAAAACATCATCGACGATGTATCTTACCTGAGCATTTTCAAGTCCACTCGCTTTTACATTTTCTTTTGCCCAATCGACCATTCCTCGCGATGAATCAACATGAACTACACTCGCATTCTTACTAAGACAAGCAACGGTAGCTCCTCCCGTGTAAGCAAAAAGGTTCAACACCTTGATAGGTCTTTTAGCTTTTTCGATCTTTTCCATCATAAAATCCCAGTTTACAGCTTGTTCCGGAAAAAGGCCCGTATGCTTAAATCCCATCTGTTTAATATTAAAAGTTAAACCTTTGTAATTTACCTGCCAGGAAGAAGGACAATTTTTTAAATTTTCCCAATAACCTCCACCTTTACTGCTTCTGTGATAATGGGCATCAATATTTTTATATTTTGCAATTAAATTGCCATTATCCCAAATAATTTGCGGATCAGGTCTCAATAAATAAATATTTTTCCATCTTTCTAATTTTTCCTTGTTAGAACAATCAATTAATTCATAATCTTTCCAATCATTAGCTAAAATCATTTCAAACCACCAAAAAAATTATACCATGAGTAATTATTTTTATAAATGATTTAATTAAAAAGACTGTCAACTGTCACTATCGTTATAAATTATCATGGCCGAAAAACAATAGATTTGCTCTTCGGCAAACATCGAAATCGCGACTTGATATTTTATATCGATAACACCATCGCCAACTGTAACTAAGAAGTCGTTTACACTATTTTCTAAATCTTTTTCATGCATCTCATCAAACACTTTAACTTTCAATGTTATCACCATAATTATAATAGCAATAAAAAAGAGAAAATCTTGTCGGATTTTCTCATATTTTCTTTAGGATATCACGTGAAGCGATAAGTCCTGTCGCTGCAGCTGTTACGATGTTTCCTGCTTTTCCAGCACCATCCCCTACAAAGTAAATGTTTTCGTTTTCTATTTTCATATTGTTATCAGTAGTTATTTCGTTACTAAAAAATTTTATTTCTGGTCCATACAAAAGGGTCTCGTCATTATTGACACCTGGTATTATTTTGTCTAGTTTTTCAAGTCCTTCTAATATATTTACAATGATTCGATGAGGAAGAACCAACGATAAATCCCCTGCTACGCAATCTTTAAGGGTAGGTTCAACGAAGCCTTTATCGAGACGATGCCACTCGCTTCTTCTTCCCTTCTTCAAATCCTTTAACGATTGAATAATAGGTTTTCCTGCTCCCAAAACATTAGCAATTCTAGCAATTGATTCACCGTATAGTCTTGTATTAGTAGTAGGATGCGTAAGACTAATTTTAGAAATAAAGGCAAAATTACTGTTATTAGATTTAATTTCCTTTAAAGAATGTCCATTTACACAAATATAGCCTTCATAATTTTCTTTGGTAACAAAGCCTCCTGGATTAGTACAAAATGTTCTAATTTCATCGCCATAAGTATCAGTTTTTATGAATATTGTCGGATCGTAAATTACCGACGTAATATCTTCTAATATTTCTTTTCTAACCTCTACTCTTACACCGATTTCAATACTTTGTGACACATAAGGAATATTATATTTATCAGCAAGTTCTTGAATCCATTTAGCTCCAGTTCTTCCTGGTGCTACTACCACATATTTACTATGTACTTCTTTAGTTATTCTTCCTTCCTTATAAATTATTTTATAAAGATTTTTCTTTTCTTTGATGATGTCCAAAACATCAGTATGCTCGAATAACTCTGCACCGATTTTTTCTAAATAATTGCAAAACTCTATGATATAGGAAGGTAACTTATCACTACCTAAGTGTTTTTGCTTTATTATTAAAAGATCAGCTCCTAATTTAGCAATATCATGTTTAATTTTAATAGCCTCATCCATATTAGTAGGATATATTTCACTATCCATTTTAAATTTGTTAAATATCTTTTCGGTATCGTCTATTAACTGATAGGCTTCAGATTTACCCATGTACTTAAACAAATCGGATTTACCTAATTTAGGAATAAAGTTTAACTTGCCATCAGAAAAAGTTCCAGCTCCACCATACCCAGATAAAATACCACAAGGTTGGCAGTTAGCACATTCTTTTTTATTCTTATTCATGGGACAGAATCTCCTGTCAGCTTTGAACCCACGATCAAACATCGCAACTTTTAAGTTTTTATTTTTTTCTAAAAGCTCATACGCTGCAAATAGTCCGGCTGGACCTGCACCTACAATTACAACATCGTACATAATTTCACCTACTTTATAACAATATTCACAATTTTTCCTTGTATTACAATGATTCTTACAATTTCCTTACCTGCTGTATGCTTTTTAACGTTTTCTTCGCTCAAAGCTTTTTCTTTAACTATATCTTCACTATCACTAGCTAATACCTCGATTGTAGCTCGTAGTTTTCCGTTTACTTGAACAGCCAAAACCTTGGTAATTTCTTTTAACAATTCCTCGTTATAAGTTGGCCAAGATTCATAGGCAATTGTTTTATTATGACCTAACATAGACCACAATTCTTCACCTAAATGTGGACAAATTGGACTAATCATTTTTACAAGGCCTTCTGCATAATCAAAAGGCAAAATATCTTCTTTATAAATAGCATTTACAAAAATCATAAGTTGCGAAATTGCCGTATTAAAATTTAAACTTTCAAAGTCTTCAGTAACTTTTTTTACTGTTTGGTGATATATTTTTTCAAGATTTTTATTTTCTTTACTTTTTACCTTATTATCTTCGAATATTCGAAAGATTCGATCAATAAATCTTTTAGCACCATCTATTCCTTCGTTACTCCAAGGTTTGTCGGCTTCAAGAGGTCCCATAAACATTTCGTATAATCTTAAAGCATCAGCTCCATGGCTTTCTACTATATCAGTTGGATTTACAACGTATTCGGGATATCTTTTTCCCATCTTTATGCCATTAGAGCCTAAAATCATTCCTTGGTGTACTAACTTTTGAAAAGGTTCTTTAACTGGAACTAAACCTTTATCATACAAATAATTGTTCCAAAAACGAGAATATAACAAGTGTCCTGTCGTGTGTTCTGATCCACCTACATATAAATCAACCGGCATCCAGTGCTTTAATAAATCAGGTGAAGCAAATTCTTTATCATTGTGTGGATCTATATAACGCAAATAATACCACGATGAACCAGCTGATCCTGGCATTGTCGATGTTTCTCTTTTGCCTTTAAGTCCATCAATTTCAACATTTTTCCACTCTTTAGCATTTTCTAAAGGCGCCTTACCGTTTTTACCTTTATAATCAGTCATCTTTGGAAGAACTAATGGTAATTCACTATCACTTAAAACTCTCATAGTACCATCTTCCATGTGTACTATTGGAACAGGTTCACCCCAATATCTCTGACGAGCAAAAATCCAGTCACGTAACCTATAATTTACTTTCTTCATGCCAATCTTTTTTTCTTCCAAATAGGAAAGCATCTTTTCTATAGCGTCTTCCTTATTTAAACCATTTAAAAATTCCGAATTAATATGGATGCCATCTTCTGTATAGGCTTCTTTAGTTATATCGCCACCTTCCAATACAGGAATGATTGGAATACCAAATTTTTTGGCAAATTCATAATCTCTTTCATCATGAGCAGGAACAGCCATAATAGCACCAGTTCCATAACTTGGTAATACATAGTCGGCAATATAAATAGGAATCTTTTTATTATTTACCGGATTTACAGCATATCGTCCTGTAAATACACCTGTCTTTTCTTTATTCAACTCGGTACGCTCTAAATCAGATTTACTCGCACAGTATTTTTTATATTTTTCTACCTCGTCTTTCTGGCTAGGTGTGACGATTTCATCTACTAATTCATGTTCTGCTGATAAGACACAGTAAGTAGCACCAAACAAAGTATCGCATCTAGTTGTAAATATCCTAAAAGATTTATCTAGACCATCTACTTTAAATTTTACAATGGCCCCCGTGGATTTTCCTATCCAATTTCGCTGCATTTCCTTAGTTGACTGTGGCCAATCAATATTATCTAGCCCCTCTAATAATTTTTCAGCATAAGCTGGAATATCCATGACCCACTGCTTCATATTTTTTCTTATAACAGGATAGCCACCGCGTTCACTTTTACCATCTATTACCTCATCATTAGATAAAACTGTTCCCAATTCTTCACACCAATTTACAGGCATATCAATATATTTTGCATATCCATCTAAATATAGCCTTTTGAATATCCATTGTGTCCACTTATAAAATTCTGGATCACTTGTCGAAATTTCTCTATCCCAATCATAGGAAAAGCCAAGACTTTTTAGTTGTTTCTTAAAAGTTTTAATGTTTTCTTGGGTAAAACCATCAGGGTGATTTCCTGTCGTTATCGCATATTGTTCTGCTGGAAGTCCAAAAGCATCCCACCCCATTGGATGTAGTACATTATACCCCTGCATTCTTTTCATACGCGATATGATATCGGTTGCCGTATAACCTTCAGGATGCCCAGCATGAAGACCTACCCCAGATGGATAAGGAAACATATCTAAAGCATAGAACTTAGGCTTAGAAAAATCATAAATATCTGTTTTAAAAGTATTATTTTCCTCCCAATATTTTTGCCATTTCTTCTCTATTACTTTAAAATTATACATCTTTAATCAATCCTTTCTTTTTAAAAACTTTAGCTAGCCATTTTAAACTTACCAAGTACATAGGAATTATCAAAATACTAGCTGTAACAATTTGCAAAACCATATTTTCAAACAAAATTAAAACTAAAACGGAAACAATTGCAATATCGAGTCCTAAAACAATACCGATAAGTTTCAAAAGTCCCCTTAAGTTAACTTTATTTAAATCTATTTTGTACTTATTAATAAAATATTTAACCTCATTAGGAAGAGCTTCATAATCATCTACTGAAGAATTCTTTTTCTTTTTATTCTTTATATGTCCATTTTTATCAAACTTTCTAATAGACACAAAATAATACATTATATAAACTAAAAATGTAAGTAAAAAAATCTCTATCATAAATACCTCCAAAAAATAAAAAATACCCATCCATAAGGACGAATATTTCGCGGTACCACCTTAATTCATAGACTAATCTATGCATCTTTAACTCCTTAACGCGGAAAAATACGTTTTACTGTTAACAAAAGACAAGTTCATAAATATTTATTGCCAATTTGCACCACCATCAGCTCTCTTAAAATAAAATATTTATTACTACTTCTTTAAGTAAATACAAATTTATTATATTAAATTTCATTTACATATTCAAGCAGTTTTAAAAATAATTTAATAAATGATTTATCGACATTGTATTTCTTTAGTTTTCTTATTTTTATTCTTTTATCTTTTAGTGGTTCATCACTAAATAGGATAGCCGCTATTTTTTCTTTTAAAGTAGTCTCTATTTGTAAATCAGACAAAATATCATCGATATCTTCGTTTACAACTCTTACAGCATCTATTTCTATGTCTTTTCCTTTACAGTTGATAGTAAGTTGACCAATTGTACTGACATTGTTTATTTCAACTACAAAATCATTATCTTCTTCGTAGGTATTATCGACTTTTATCTGTGTAGTATCAAAATATGCGATAACCTCTTTAGAATATTTAGTATTTCTAAATCTAATTTTGTAATTTCTGGTATCTGGTGCTATCCCACTTTTTCCTTCGACAGCTCGAATTATAAGAGTATAGTTATTAGGAAGATAATTATAATCAATTTCCGTAATCAAGTAATATCCTTCCTTATAAAGGCTACTTATACCGTCATCTTCATACATACGATAGGTATTGTTTTGCCCTGGGAATACATGTATTTCAATATCAGTAGGATTAGATGTATTATTTACATTACTCTTATTAGAAAGGGGAATTATACTACCGCGACGGGCAAAAATCGGGTAATCTTCTTCTTTATAAAATGATATATATTTTTTATTACCTGGATACTTTTTACCAGTCGTAAATTCATACCACATCCCACTTGGTAGATAAAATCTATGAATAGTTCTATTCATTACTACATCTTTCTTATTTACAATGGGAGAAACTAACAATTCGCTACCAAAAAAATATTCATTACGATAAAGAGGATCATCATAGACTTTAGGCAAATAGTAATAAAGAGGTTGAAATATCATCGAACCAGTTTTGTAATATTTATATGCCTCTGTATAAAGATAAGACGTTAATCTATGTCTTAATCGCAAATAGTTTGCTACGATACTTGCTGTTCTGCTATCCCAGCGCCAAGGTTCCCTTTTATAATATTTTCCACTTGCAGAATGAAATCTTAATATTGGCGAAAAGACTCCTAATTGAACTGATCTAATGTATAATTCAGGATCTTCTATTCCACCACTATATCCTCCAATATCATGACTCCAAAAGCATACACCAATGTTAGAAGCTGATAAATTAAAAAATGGAATAGAAATAAAATTTTCCCAACTAACTTTAGATTCTCCTGCATATAAAACTGGATATCTATGGGCAGCTTTAAGAGAATTTCTTGCTAATATCATTCCTCTTTTATCAGGTTTTCTTGCTAAATCAAAAAACATATAATGATTCATTGCCCACAAGCGATTTAAATCTTTATCATTACGATAATCGTTCCAAAAGAAATCTACTCCTAAACTTTCTAAGGGTTCCAAAATAAAGCGAAGCAAGACATCTAATAATTTAGGATTAAGTGGATCTATTGCAATTACTTTTTCTTCTTTATATTCAAGGAAATTTTTAATAGCTAAATAATTTGCCTCATGAGGATAAATTCCATCTTTAGTATTAATGGATAAGCCTACTCTTATTCCTTTCATGTGTAAAGTATCGATTAATTCTTTGGGATTTGGAAGAAGACTACTATTGAAAGTAAAACCAGATTCTAAGTTCTTATTTGAATCTGTATTTCTAATGTGCCAATCCTTATCGAATAAAAAAACTGATAATGGTATATTATTTTTTTCAAAATTGTTAACTAATTCTAATACATCAGAAGATGTATAAGGTATATCTCTACACCACCAATTACCAAGAGCATATCTAGGAATTAAGGAAGGCATTCCCGTAAGTTTAAAATAATCGGTTATACACATTCCAAAATCCTTATTGTACATAAACAAATAAATATCAAAAGCGTTAGGATCACTTGCTAACAAAGTACCATTTGCATCTAACCTAAGGGTAGTGCTATCATCGATTGACACAAAGCCATCCAAAGAAAAAAGTCCTCTATTTTCTTTCCCATCGCCTGTTTTTAATTCAGTACTTACGTTTGAACCATAGTAATTTTTAGCTTCCGGATGACCGAAATACCATACATTACTAGTACCTTTAAGGCTAACTTTTAAATTTTTAATAGGGTTTAGCGAACCACCACTGAAAGGTTCTTCTTTAGCATAGACCAACTTAAAATAAGATGTCTCTATCTCTAAGAAATTACTATCTTCTTTTTTAGTAAAATTTACACGATCAAAATTACGAAAGCTAACTAGTTCTGTCGCATAATCATTAAAAATGCCATTACTATTATATTCGAGGCGAATAAGTCTTTCAGTAAGAATAGTAAAGCGAAAGTGGTTACCCTTAATAATAGAGACTTCTTTAGCTTTAAGATCATCCAAATTTATATGAAAATTGCTTCCTAAATCATACATAGTATCACCCTTCTATTCTTAATATAGCATATTTTTGCTTTTTGCGATAGTAGTAAATAAATAAAGTGCTGTATTTAATAGAAAAGAACAACATGATATTTCATAATTTATTATCTAGATAAAATTTTGTAACTATCGATAAATCTCTACATTACCTGGCTTTTATGTTATAATTAGACAAAAAAGAAGGTATTTTATGAACAAATATAAATATAGTAATTCCAACAAAAGATATTACACTCTGGATTATTATTATAAACAAAAATATAATTGTAAAATTGCCAAAATAAGTTTAAACATGGGACTAACCTGTCCTAATAAAGATGGAAAAGTTGGTTTTGGAGGTTGCATTTACTGTTCTAAATTAGGAAGTGGCGATTATGCTGGAAGAAAAGAAAAAAGTCTAAAAGAGCAATTTATGGATGTCAAAGAAATTATGAAGAAAAAATGGCCAACAGCTAAATATATTGCCTACTTTCAAGCAAATACCAATACCTATGCTCCGGTAGCTCTTTTAAAAAAAGCCTGGGAAGAGGTTTTAACATTCGATGATGTAGTAGGAATAAATATATCGACAAGACCAGATGCAATTGAAAAAGAATGTTATGATTTATTAGAAGAATTGAATAATAAAACCGATTTAATAGTAGAATTAGGTCTTCAAACAATCCATGAAAAAACTAGTAAACTTATAAATAGATGTCACTCTTTAGAATGTTTTGTATCGTGCGTAAAAGAGTTAAACAAAAGAAATATTAAAGTACTAGTACATATTATTAATGGGCTTCCCTATGAAAATAAAGATATGATGCTAGATACAATAAAATATTTAAATAATTTAAATATTTGGGGAATAAAAATACACATGCTTCACATTCTAAAAGATACTGCTTTAGAAAAAATGTATAACGAAGAAAAATTTCATGTGCTAACAAAAGAAGAATACGTAGATATAGTCTCTGATCAATTAGAATTATTAAGAGAAGATATCGTCATAAATAGAATTACTGGTGATCCTAAGATAGATGACTTAATTGAACCGAAATGGTTGATAAAAAAGTTTGGAGTTTTAAACGATATAGATAAAGAAATGGCTAAAAGAGATTCAGTTCAAGGAATTAAATATTTTCCTAATAACTGAATCTCTTTTTATAACACTAAAGATTACTAGCTGCTACCATGAGAGCTATTTTACCATATTCATATGTAAGAGAACCCTGTTGATAAGCAATATATGGTTCCCTTACAGGACCGTCACAAGAAAGTTCTATCGATGAACCTTGCGTAAATGTTCCGGCTGCCATTATTACTTGATCAGTATAACCAGGCATATCCCAAGGAAGTGGCAAAGCATGAGAATCGATTGGTGAAGCACTTTGAATGCCTTGACAGTATTTTATTAATTTATCTTTATCGTGAAAAATTATGTTTTGGACAATATCAGCTCTTTTTTCATTATATTTAGGCTCGACATCATAGCCTAAGCTCTCCATTACTTTACTTGTCAATACTGCTATTTTTAAACTACTTGCAACAACGCTAGGAGCAAAAAATAAACCTTGCAAAAGATTTTTATTAATACCAAGTGTAGGGCCAACTTCCCTTCCCTCACCAGGGACAGTTAATCTATTAGCAGCAAGTTCAACCAAATCCTTTCTTCCTGCAATATAAGCCCCGTTTGGAGCAATTCCTCCACCTAAGTTTTTTATAAGAGAGCCTACAATAACATCAGCGCCTACCGTCAAAGGTGTTTTTTCTTCAACAAATTCACAGTAACAATTATCGATCATTATTATTACATCTTTATCTATTTTTCTTATAAATTCTATAACACTAGCAACACTTTCGATAGTAATACTCTTTCTCGTCGAATATCCTTTTGACCTTTGAATCTCTATTACTTTTATTTTTTCTTCTTCCAAGACCTTGCCAATTTTTTCGTAATCGAAATCATTATTAATTAAATCTATCTGTCTATACTTTATTCCAAAAGATTTTAAAGAACTTGGATTATCTACTATACCAATTACCTCGTCCAATGTATCATACGGCTTACCAGTTATACTTAAAAGTACATCATTTGGTCTTAAGAAGGCAAAAAGTGCTACTGTTAGTGCATGGCTTCCAGAAATAAATTGGCTTCTTACTAACGCATCTTCACTATCTAATACATTGCTAAACACTTTTTCAATTGCATCGCGACCTATATCATTATAGCCATATCCCGTGGTAGAATTAAAATGTGTTTCGGAAATATTATTATCTCTAAAAGCATTCAAAACTTTTAAGCTATTTATCTCACATAATTTATCTATCTTTTTAAATTCAGTTTGTAGCTCCTCTTCACACGTATTTACTAAATTTCTTATCTTATCATCTATCACTATAAACACCTCCATCGATTCTAATTATCGCATTATTTATATAGTTAGCCTTTTCACTTGCCAAAAATAGGACTACCCCAGAAACATCATCAGGACTAGCAAATCGATTAAGAAGAATTTTTTTCTTTTCTTCTTTTATAAATTCTCCACCAAGTTCTTCGTCCAATTTTTTTATTTTATCGGTTTCAATCCAACCAGGAGCAACAGCATTGACATTAACAAAAGGGGCAAATTGAATGGCCAAATTATGGGTAAGACTTACTAGTCCTGCTTTAGCAGCATCATATTCTAAAGTAATGGGATCGTACTTATCTAAAGCATTATTACTTGCAATATTAATTATCTTACCATGACCATTGTTTTTCATTTTATTTCCTACGTACCTACTTATAAGAAAAGGGGCTACTAAATTAATATCTAATGTATATAGAAAATCTTTTTTAGTTTTTAAGAAAAAATCTTTATCAATTTCACAAGCAGCATTATTCACTAATACGTCAATATTATCTACCTTCTCATATATATCATCTAAAACTCTCAATATGTCCTCTTCAATGGATAAATCCAATTTATAAGTTAATACCATGCAATTGTATTTTTCAATTAATTCTTCTTTTAACTTTTCAGCATCACTACTGTTATAAGTCAATATAATATCATAACCAGCTTTAGCAAATTCTAAAGAAAGTACTTTTCCAAGTCCGCTTGCTCCACCAGTTATTAAAACTTTTTTTCTCATAAATAACGTCCCAAGTAAAAAAATCTAGGACTTTCACCTCACTTCGAACTAATCTTCTTATCTTCAATTCTATGGTTACATTACCAATAGGTATAAGGCAAGATAAACTACTACCGATATTATAACAATCTTTCCCAAAAATTAAAATTATTAAATTATCGTTCTAAAAATAAATTTGAAAGTTCCCGCTTTTTTAAATGTGGGAACTAAGTCATTAAAATGAAAAATAACACATGATAC
>CANQHY010000031.1 GCA_947623975.1 uncultured Bacilli bacterium | reverse complement strand
AGCAAGAAAAGATTTTGAAGAAGGAAAAATGTCACAAGAAGATTATGAAAAACTTTATAATGGTTATGTAGAAAAGGTTAACAATGCTAGTACAAAAATGGAGAAAAATGTTGATAAGCATATTGAACCCGAAACAATTGAACCTGAAAAAGAAGATAGTGCTAAAAAGTTAAATTTATCAGAGGTTGATAGAAGCTTATATACATATTTCTTGAACTTACAGAATGCTAAAAGATTAGAAAGATTAAATAGCAAAGGTAATCTACCTCCAGCTGGAATCAAGGAATTAGAAAGAAGCAAAAATGAAATTGAAGAATTAGCAAAAGCTAATGAAATAGTTGCAGAATTGGAGAAAGCAAGAAAAGATCTTGACGCAGGAAAATTATCACAAGATGGTTATGACAGAATTTATGGTAGTTATATTCAAAGGCTTACCAAAGAACCTTTGTACACATATTTCTCAAATCTACAGAATATTAGGAGATTGGAAAGCTTAAATAGCGAAGGTAATTTATCTCAAGCTGGAATTCAAGAGTTAAATAATTGCAGAAAAACAATTGAGGATTTAGCAGAAAAAGATGAAACAGTGTCAACGTTGGAGAGAGCAAGAAAAGATTTTGAAGCAGGAAAAATGTCACAAGAAGATTATGAAAAACTTTATAATGATTGTGTAGAAAAGTTTAATAGTGCTATTATGGGAGTAGGAAAAAAAGCTATCGATGTAAACCCTGATGAGATTAATTCAGAAAAATCATCGAATGGAATTCCGCATGTTGATCCAGCTCCAGTTGAATTTGATGATGAAGAAAAAAATAATAAAGAGGAAGCTTTCATTGAACCTAAAGATAAAAAAGCTAAAAAGCTTTCTAAAGAGGAGAGAAAAAAGAGAAGAGAAGAAAGACGAGAACAGAAAAGAAAAGAAAAAGAAGAGAAAGCCGAAAGTGGTAATATTAAGGACAGGGGTCCTAAAAAAAGACTTATTTTACGAAGACATGAAAAGCCAATTAATACAAAAGGAGAAATTCCATCTTTAGAAGAAGCTGAAACTAGAGAGGTGCCTACTGGAAAAGAAAAACTAAGAGTAAGATTAGGGAAAAAATGTAAGAAGATACTTGCTTCTGCAGTAGCAGTTGTTGCAGCCATTGGTGCAGGAATTGGAATTGGTTCGTTGTTTAAAAAGAATAATAAAGCTAATGCTGATCAATCAAATAATTTAGTACAACATCAACAAAATCTTGAGCCTACATTAGTTCCACAACAAGAACAAAATGTTAAGCCTGTTTTATCTATACAGCAAGAGCAAGTAATGAATTCAGAAAGTATACAATCTCAAAATCAAGTAGTTGATTTGGATTTATTAATAAATGATTTCTTTATTAAGTATAATGTACCTCTTGCTACAAGAACATTTGTTGGGCAACAAAATGTTAAAGAATTCTTATCACAGTACAAAAATCCTGGACAGATAAATGAGGTGTTGAGTGCCTTATGTGCCGGATATGAAGATAATACATTAACATTTTTGGCTGGAAACTTTAGATTAACTAGTGATGGTGCAAATTATTTACGCGCTTTTACAAACGATTTTCTATGTGCTAAAGTCGTTGTAAATAATTATACACCTGAACAGATGCTAAATGTATTCGGAGGTACAAATGTAACTTATGAACAAATTATGGATGGCTTCAAATCATACTGTACTAGATTAGCTGTTTTTGGAACCACAGCAAATAAGACACCATCATTTAGTTACTTGACAAATGATGCTAACGCAAATAAAGTTCTAACAGATTTATTTAATAAATTAGTTGTGGTAAATATTGCTAGAAACAATGGTTCTTTGAATAGTAATCAAACTGATGACTTTATTGTAGCAGTTGAAGAAATCTTCCTTCATAATACACAAGCATTACATTTAACAGAAGGAGAAAAGACTGTTGCAGCTGCCATTGTCGAAGCTTATACGACAATGCAAGCTAATGTAGATAACGGTGAAGCTTTGTTCTTACATGAAGATCATGGACTTGCAAAAGCTGGTGATAATTTATTAGATCCTAGAGAAACATATTTAGATGGATCATTAGTAAGTGCAAGTAAAAATTCTGTTTTGAATGTTGTGCATCGTTTATATGCTGATGAAGCTTTACATGATAGTAATTGTTTAACTGAAAGGGAAGTTTTGTTACAGAATTTGGAAGGAATGAGAGCTCTTTCTGATAACAGTGCTCAAAATACTAGAACAGAGTTTGCAAATTTATTGTATCAAAACGGCTTGAATTCGTATGCTAATCAAATAGCTAGTGGAATTTATAGTGAAGAGTTATTGAGTCAAATAGAAAGTGCAAATCCTGCCTTAGCTAGCGAAATAGATAAGTTCGAACAATCTTTGCAAGAAGCAACCGACACATATGTACCTTATCAAACTACTGTTGATGGCATAGATAAATTGTTAGGAATATATGGATTAAAAAATAATATAGCTCCATTGATAAATACAAGAAGGGATATAGCTAGAGAAAGTAGTTATACAATTGTTTCTGGGCAAAGATATACACCAGAATATGTTGAATTGACTGAAGAAGAGCTTGCTGGAGGATATGTCCCACCTGTTACTACAACTGAAAAAGTTGACGAAGAGGATTTAACGGAGAAAGAAAAAGAATCTGTTCTTGAACAATTGAAAGCTTTGAAAGAAGCAGAAGATGAAAAAAATCAAAAAGAACAAGAAGAAGCAGAGAAAGTAGCCCAAGGCGTAATAGATGGAATTCAAAATGAAGGTATGAGTAGAGAAGAAGCTGAAAGTCAACTAGAAAATGCCGGAATTACACCAGCTCCTGGTTTCTATGATGAAGTAATTTCTGGTATGGACGATGATGGTTTACGCGAACAAAAAGAAAAAGAGCTAGAACAAGAAAACGAAGAAGCTAGACGTAAAGCTGAAGAAGAAAATGCTAGTGAAGAAGAACGTCAGCGTAAGGAGAAAGAAGAACAAGATAAGCTAATTTCTGAAGGTGATCTAGGAAATGGGGAGTTTATTGAACCTGATCCTAATGAAGATATTGGTGAAAGACCTTATAATCCAAATCCTGGTGAAAATACAGGTGAACAAGTATCAGTAACTGGAAATAATAATTATGATTCATTAAAAACAGTAAGAGATTTATTAAGTTCATTAGATGAGACTGATGCTAGGGATTTGGTTGACGCACCAACAAATAATGTACCAGAAAATAAAGGACCTGTATTAACTAGATAGAAATTAATAAGTTCTTTGTTAAAACTAACTAAATTAAAGGGATGACATAAGTCATCCTTTTTCTGTATTTAAAAGCAATTCTTTTAATAAAATAGTTTTTATTATAGACTTTGGAACATATATTGTATAAAGGTGATTATATGTTTAAAAAAGTTACTAGTATTTTAGGAACATTTACTTTAATATGCTTTAGTTTCTATTACACAGATAGTGCCATTGATTTAGTAAGAAAAACAGATCCAATTATGAAAGAAATCATCGACTATAGCAATAATTATGGCAGCACATCAGTTGAATCTACACTAGTTAACAATAACATAATTCCTGGATTAAAAGGAACAGCCGTAGATATCGATGCTAGTTACAATAGCATGAAACGGCTTGGAAAATTTGATAAATCTTTGTTAGTTTTTGAAGAGGTTTTACCTACTGTTTCTCTTTCGAATAATTATGATAACTATATTATTTCTGGAAATAAAGAAAAAAACAACGTTTCATTATTATTTACAGCGTTTGATAGTTCTTATATTGAAGAAATTACCAATATCCTAAATAACAAAAATGTAAAAGCAACTTTCTTCATAAGTAGTAACTTTTTTGATAATTCGACTGATTTAGTAAAAACGTTATTAGTTAGTGGTCATGAGATAGAACTCTTAGATGATAATTATGATATCTCCAAAATAAAAAAATATAATACTATAAAAAAATCATTCTCAAAAGATTCGCTTTCGTATTGTTACACAACAATTAAAAAAGAAAATCTTCTTGAAAGTTGTAAATCTCAGAAATTGCATACAATAATACCAAGTATGACAACAACTAACTTTCCTTATAGCGATATTAAAAACTCATTAGAAAATGGCTTAATAATATCTCTTCCCAATAATAAGAACACAGTAAGAGAACTTTCTGCTATTATAAACTACATAAGGCAGAAAGGTAAAAATATTACAATATTAGAAAAACTATTAGAAGAATAAAAAAAGACAAAATTCTTCTTTTCTTTTTTATAAAATAATAATGGTGGTGATATGAAGGTATATGTTGATTTAATTCTTATCTTAAATATTTGGTTAGATTTTTTAATTTTACTTTCTGTATCGCTAATTTTAAAACGTTATGCTTCGATAAAGAAAATTTTTCTTGCGAGCGTTATTGGTTCTTTTTCTACTTTTTTACTTTTTTTTAAAATTTCTTCCATCAAACTCATCTTATATAAATTAATAATTAGTCTATTCATAAATTTAATAGCATTCAAAGCGAAAAGCTTTAAATATGTTTTAGAAAACATAATTTATTTCTATTTAGTAAGTACTATTCTTGCTGGGTTTATATACCTTATAAGAGATAAACTGAACATAAATGATTTTGCTCATAATTTTCTTTTTCTCATTATAGTAAGTCCCTTTATTCTTTATTTTTACTATAAAAAAACAGCTAAAGTTAATAATTATTACAAAAATTTATATAATGTTTCTCTTTCTTTTAAAGGAAAAAAATATAATTTTGTAGCCTTTTTGGATACTGGTAATAAACTTTATGATCAATATAAAAAAAGACCTATTGTCTTAATTTATACTAAAGAAATAGAATTTGATTATAAAAAAGGAATATTAGTTCCATATAAAACAGCTAGTGGTGATGGGCTTATAAAATGTATGATAGCAGATAAAATTGTTATCGATAATAAAACCGAAAGAGAAAATGTTGTTTTTGGTCTAGTGGATAATAAATTTGATTTAGGAGAAGTAAATATGATTTTACACAGTGATTTAATAGGAGGATAGTTATGATTTGCTTATTGTTATTTGTTATTTACTTAATTGAAATTGGTAATGTTTTATTTTACGTTGGTGCAACCGATAAGTTACCTGAGCCATTATCAAAAGAAGAAGAAGAATTTTATCTAGTTATGGCTGGTGATGGTGATACGATGGCTAAGGATAAACTTATTGAACATAATTTAAGACTTGTTGTATTTCTTGCTAAAAAATATGAAAATACTAATGTCGATTTAGAAGATTTGGTAAGTATTGGAACAATTGGACTTATTAAAGCAATTAATACGTACAGCATGGATAAAAATATAAAACTAGCAACTTATGCATCTAGATGTATAGATAATGAAATACTCATGTATTTAAGAAAAAACAAAAAAGTTAAAACTGAGGTAAGCTTCGATGAATCTTTAAGCTTTGATGTTGATGGCAACGAATTGCACCTTGAAGATATATTAGGAACTGACGCTGATGTAGTAACTAAAAACATCGAAGAAGATAATGATAAAAAAATTATGTTAGAAGAGATTGGAAAATTGAACAGTCGTGATAAAGAAATTATGCTTATGCGTTATGGCCTTTTAGGTTATGAAGAAAAAACCCAAAAAGAAGTAGCAGAAATTTTAGGTATTAGTCAATCTTATATTTCTAGAATAGAGAAAAAAGTTATAAAAAAATTAAGGAGTGTTATCAAGGTTTAGCTATGTAAAATGCATAGTTTTTTTCTTTGATTTATGATATACTGAAATAGTATTATAGATAAAATAAAATTAATTTTCTTTTTTGCATAATATAGTTTAGTAGGGGTGATAATGTGAAAGTTATCGTAAGTGCTGGGGGAACTGGAGGACATATTTATCCTGCCTTAGCAATAATAAATAAATTAAAAGAAAGACATAAAGATTTAGAAGTTTTATATATAGGTACGACCGATAGAATGGAATCTTCATTGATACCTTCGCTAAATATCAAGTATGAAGGAATTTCGATGAAGGGATTAAGTCGTAAAAATATTTTCAAAAATATAAGTGTTTTAAAATCTTTTAATGACGGTATTAAAAAAGCAGAAAAAATAATGGTTGATTTTAAGCCTGATGTTGTTTTGGGAATAGGAGGTTATATAACTGCTCCTGTTATAATGGCAGCTTCAAAACTAAAAATTAAGACCTTTATTCATGAACAAAATTCTATTCCTGGCCTATCGAATAAGATGTTAAGAAAATATGCCGATGTTGTGGGAGTGTCTTTAAAGGACAGTCTTAAGTATTTTAAAGGTAGTAATGTCGTATTTACAGGAAACCCAAGAAGCGAAGAAGCTGTAGGTGCAAGGCCTGTGTTAAAATCAAAATATAATCTTAGCGAGTCAAAAAAATTAGTACTTTTTGTGATGGGCAGCTTAGGCTCTCTTACAATTACTAATATGATGAAGGATATAATACCTGAATTTAAAAATAAAGACTATGAGGTTTTATTTGTAACAGGAGAAAATTATTTTTCGGCTTATAAAGACGTAGATGTGCCAACGAATGTAAAATTAGTTCCAAGTCTATCAGATATGTTATCGGTAATGAAAAAAGCAGATTTGATAATAACTAGAGCTGGAGCTTCTACAATTGCTGAAATTACGGCAATTGGGCTACCTGCTATAATTATTCCATCACCTTATGTAACTCATAACCATCAACAAAAAAATGCCGAAGTATTAGAAAAAAATAAGGCAGCCGTTATTATAAGAGAAAGTGAACTTAACAAAGATATTTTAATAGACAAAATAGATTCTTTAATATCTTCTTCAAAAAAGCTTTTAGAAATGAGTAAGAACAGCAAAAGTTTAGGTGTCACTGACAGTGCTACTAAAATTGCCGAAATTGTCGAAGATTTAGCAGGGGGAAAATTAAAATGAGCAGTTTAGTAGAATATATAATTGATAATAATATAGGCAAGTATTTAGAAAATGTTTCTATGGCCAAGTATACTACTTATAAAGTAGGGGGAATAGCAAGACTTATGGTTTCCCCTAAAAACGAGAAAAAACTTATTCTTTTACTTAAAGAAATTAAAAAATTGGAACTTAAGTATAAAGTTTTGGGTAATGGATCTAATACTTTATTTAGTGACAGTCCCTATGAAGGTGTAATTATCAAGTTGGATAATTTAAATTCCGTTGAATTCTTTAGAAATTCAGTTAAGGTAGGTAGTGGTGTAAGTTTAATTCATCTTAGTAACCTTACTATAAGAAAAGCTCTTTCTGGTTTAGAGTTTGCCACAGGAATTCCTGGTACAGTTGGTGGTGCCATATTTATGAATGCTGGAGCTTACAAAAGCGATATGGGCTATGTTGTTAAAAGTATTAGAGTAGTGACGCCAAAATTGGAAATAATAACAATGACAAATAAAGAATTAGATTTTCATTATCGAAGCTCTTTCTTACAAAAACATCCTAACTATATTTGTTTAAGTGCTAATATTGGCTTAAAAAAAGGTAACAAGAGTGATATGCTAGAAATAGTTAAAGATAGGAAAGAACGTCGTCTTGCTAGTCAACCTTTAGAATATCCTTCAGCAGGATCAGTCTTTAGAAATCCTGATAATTTATTTGCCGGTAAGCTAATCGAAGATTTGGGGTATAAAGGCTTAATTAGAGGTGGTGCTAAAGTAAGCGAAAAACATGCTAATTTTATAATCAATTATAACCATGCTACTAGTGAAGATATAAGGGAGTTAATATTATTCATTAAAGATTCTGTTAAAGAAAAATATAATATAGAGTTAAAAATAGAACAAGAATTTGTTAATTGGGAGTAATGTCTATGGCAAAGAAAGTTGTTAAAAAAAGAAAAATTAGAATATTTTCAGTATTACTATTATTGATAATAGCAGTTTTAGCATACTTTCTTATTAGAGCAATTTTAAGTTTCAGAATACAAAACATATATATTCATGATACTAAATATTTAAACGATAATTATATAATGGATGTTGCTAAAATAAGTGATTATCCCAGTTATATTTTATCCTTTTCATCTAGTATAGAAAATCGCTTAGAAAAAGATGTTTATATAAAAAAAGCAACAGTTAAAAAGAGTTTTCTTGGAGTTGTCGATATTTATATTGAAGAAAAAGAAATAATTCTTTATAGAGAATACGATAAAAAGTATGTTTTAGACGATTTTAATGTTGTCGATTCGCCAATTTATAATGTTTCCGTTCCTAGGGCTATAAATTATATACCAGATACGGTCTATGATAGTTTTGTTTCGCATTTTGTTAAAATAGATGATAAAGTAAGAGATAAGATTTCTCAAATTAAGTATGATCCTAGTGAATATGATGATAGCAGATTCTTATTTTATATGATCGATGGTAATTATGTTTATGTGACAGTAACAAAATTGGATTCTATTGATTATTACAATGAAATTTATCCAACACTAGAAGGTAAAAAGGGTACTTTATATTTAGATTCTGGTAATCACTTTCAAGCATTTTAAAAGAACACGGCGTGTGTTCTTTTCTTTTAATAGTAGATTGTTGAGTTATAGTATTGGTAAGGGTACGGATAGGCATATGGATAAGGGTATGGATATGGGTAGTAGTAATTTTGATTGTTGTTGTTATTGTTCCACAAGCTTCCAGCAAGACCACCAAGTACGAAAGGTACTACAAAACCTCCACCGAATCTATCATCGCCTGTTTGGTTTGGGTTGTAATAGTAACCGTTATTATATGTTCTGTTGTACATAGAAACCTCCTCGTATTATTCTATGCACCATTTATTTTTATGACTGTTTTAGTCTATAAAAATTTATACTAGGATGATTAAAAAGACGGATATTAAACTTTGAATTACCAATACCACCACTTATAAATAGTTTAGTATTTGCTATTTTATAGTAACTATCGTGATACTTTTTCGCATTTTCCTTATTTATTAAAGCCCCAATAAAAGGAAGCCTTACTTGACCATTATGCGAATGACCGGCTAAAACAATATTAGGTTCTATTAGTTCGAGAATTTTTGTAACATTATCAGGTTCATGTGTCATGACAATAGAAAACTTATCTTTTTCGGTGTCAATTTTTTCACATTCTGGAGAAAATGATATAAGTTCTATGTAAGAAGAAGAGTTACCTTTGTATATTTTTTTTGTTTGATCTACTAAAATTTCGAAATCACTGCTAGTAAATATTTCTTTTGTAATATTGCCGTCTATTTCACCTGTGATAGCAAATTTACCTAGAGTTGTTTCGATGTTTTTGAACTGTTCTATTAAAAAGAGCTTTTCTTCATCACTTATTTTATAATCTTTTTCGACCAAATCGCCGGTGAATAACACTAAATCGGGATTTGCTCTATTTATCGCATTAACTAATTGTTTTATTTTATCCTTGCCAAGATAATTTCCATAATGAACATCAGAAAACTGGATAATTTTAACACCGTCAAAATAATCAGGAATAAGACTATCTTTTATTTGATATTCTCTTACTACCAATCCCATATTTCCAACGTAAGTTAAAAGTATATATATTATTGAAAAAATTACAAGTAATGAACCCAAAACCCAAAAGACAATTTTAAATATCTTTTTTCTTTTTTTCTCTTTTTCTTCTTTTTCTATTTTACTAGCTAATTCTTTATTATTTTCTTCTCGTGTATTCATAATAACATCATACCCATACCAATTATTGACATTATAGTAAGAATTCCATTGTGAAGCATATGAACGAAGATGCTTGAAAATATATTGTCTGTTTTATAACAAATAGAGGCAAAAGCAACACCTAAAGCTCCGTATGGAATTATATATAAAAAATCATACCAAGAAGTAATTTGCGAAATTACATGAAGAGATCCAAAAACTAATCCTGAAATAAAAATGTATAAATACTTATTTTTAAAAATATCTTTAAATGATTTCCTAAATATCATTTCTTCGATGAAAGGTGCTAGGAAAGTAGTAAGGAAAAAGGCAATAAATGGTGCAGCAGTTATTATCTGTTGAACGCTAGCTTCATTGTTAGCAACCTTTGATGGTGTAAAAGCTGTTATCAAAATATTAGAAACAGCCATAATAACTAAGCCTATTAACCAGTATCTTACCGCAACATCGGCATGGGATAAAAAATTCTTTTTAAAATCTTTAAACTTTTCAATTAATTCTTTTCGGTACATTAAAAAGAGCATAAGTGCAATAAAGAAGTCAGAAAAAAGTTGTAATGCATAATATGTAGTGTCACTAATATTATCTATATCGATATTAAATAAATATACTGGTATTACAACTATAATAGATCCATAGAAAAAAAGAAAAAGTGCTGCAATTAATCTTAATAAATTTTTATATTTTTTAACTGTATTCATATATCCTCCAATATCTAAATTTATTTTAAAGGTATAATAAATTTGTGTCAACTTATTTCATATTATTGTATGTTTGGCTGTAAAAATAATGTATAATGGATAGAAAGAAGGGATGTTGTTATGAAATATTATTGTCTTGGGATAAAAGGAGCAGGAATGAGTACTCTTGCTAATATTTTATATGACTTGGGAAACGAGGTAATTGGTTATGATGATGTTGTAGATTATAAATTTACTGAAGAGGGGTTAAAAAAAAGAAACATAAAAATATATCATGATTCTTCATGTAATCTAGATAGTGATACAATAGTCACTTATTCAGTAGCATTATCTATAGATCATAAAGAATTACAAAGAGTAAGAAATATGGGCTTAAAAATTGTCAAGTATAATGAATTGCTAGGAAATATAACAGCAATGTTTGAAAGTATTTGTATATCTGGTACGCATGGCAAGACAACTACAAGTTCTCTTATTACCCATATTTTAAAAAGTAATGTTGATGTCAACTATTTTATTGGAGACGGTAGAGGACATGCTAAAAGAGAAAATAGAACTTTTGTGATTGAATCTGATGAATTTAATAAACATTTTCTTTCCTATCATCCAGAATATGCTGTTATTACTAACATTGAATTAGAACACACGGAAATTTATAAAAATCTTGATGAAATAATAAAAACATTTTCTGAATTTGCTAATAAAACTAAAAATACTATTGTGGCATATGGCGATAACGAAAATATAAGAAAAATTGATTTTACTAAGAAGGTTTTATATTATGGCTTTTCTGATAATAATGATATTATAGCGAAGAATATCGTTTTAAATAAAGAAGGATCAGCATTTGATTTATATATTGCTAATAGTTATAAAGGACATTTCGAAGTACCTCTTTATGGTAAACATATGGTTTTAAATACACTGGCTAGTATTGGTATTTGTATTTTAAAAGGTATCGATATCGATACGATAAAAGAGGCATTAAGAACTTTTAAGAATGCTGAAAGAAGATTTACCGAAGAAAGAGTAGAAGAAACTATTATTATTGATGATTATGCCCATCATCCAACAGAAATTGAAGCTACTCTAGAAGCTGCAAGACAAAAATATCCAGATAAAGAAATAATAGCAGTTTTCAAACCTAATACTTATTCACGAACTCAAAAGTTCTATAGGCAATTTGCCAGTGCCTTAAATAGAGCTAATAAAGCTTATCTTACCGAAATTGATTGTAATAGAGAAAAAGCAAGCGATTATGCTAATGTTAGTTCCAAGGTAATCCTAGATTTATTAAAAAATGGCGAAATGATAGATGAAAATACAGTGGATTTACTATTAAAACATAAAAACAATGTAATTTGTTTCATGAGTTGTGCCTCAATTTCCCACATGAAAGAAAAATTAATAGAACTTTTAAAAAAATAATATATTTAATATTCGTTACAAATGATATATAATATGTAATATATAACTTGGAGGTGTATTATGGATTTTGGTATAAATAGTTCAATAGATTTATATAAAAGAGTCACACCTGCTATTAATTGTAAAATAAGAGAGCTTTCTAAATACAACATCAATTATATAAAAAACGAAGATGTTTGGAATTTCTTGATGCAGGGAAAATGGAAAGATAAAAAAAATATTACTCTAGGTGAATTGGTAGATGACATTTTAAATTTAGATAATGACAAACTTGATTTATATGTAAAAGATAAATTAAGTAAAATAGAAGATAATATATCTTTGGATGAGGTAGAACTCTTATAAGAGGTGTTGGTTTGTGACTAAGACTAATAATAACTATACTATAGATGACTTAATAAAAAAAGCAAGTGCATATATAGAAAATGAAGATGAATTGGATAAAATTAAAAAAGCCTATGATTTCGCTTTTAAGAAACATTCAGGGCAATTTAGAGCAAGTGGAGAAGCTTATATTACGCATCCGCTTAATACTGCTATCATTCTTACTACAGTGTCTTCTGATTGCGATACGATTTGTGCTGGTCTTTTGCACGATGTAATCGAAGATTGTGATGTAAGTAAAAGTGAGTTAGAAGAATTATTTGGTGAAGAGGTAGCCAAATTGGTAGATGGTGTATCAAAAATTAGTAAAATGCACTTTTCTACAGAAAATGAAGCTTTAGTAGAATATTACAAAAAAATAATTGTTGGAATGAGTGAAGATGTTCGAGTTATTATAATTAAATTAGCCGATAGGCTTCACAATATGCGAACACTTTGGGCTCTTCCTGTTGAAAAACAAAAAATAAAGGCTAAAGAGGTTTTGGAAATATTGGCACCAATTGCCCATCATTTGGGAATTCATAAGATAAAAAGTGAGTTAGAAGATTTATCGTTAAGATACTTGAAGCCTGATGTTTTCTATGACATAGCTGAAAAATTAAATACTACAAAATTAGAGCGTGATAATGCTGTTGTTGAGATGATCAATGAAGTAAGTGAGATGTTAGTTGAACATAACATAAAATTCAGTATAAAAGGAAGAAGCAAAAGCATTTACAGTATTTATAAGAAAATGGAAGGCGGCAAAAAATTCAGTGAACTCTATGATCTGTTGGCTCTTCGCATACTAGTTGAGACAGAACAGGAATGTTATACTGTACTAGGAATTATTCATTCTAAATTTAGACCAATTCCTAAAAGATTTAAAGACTATATCGCAATGCCAAAAGTAAATGGATATCAATCTTTACATACGACTATTTTTGGAATAGATGGCTTCTTATTTGAAATACAGATAAGAACAAAGGCAATGGACGAGGTAGCTGAAAACGGAGTAGCAGCACATTGGGCTTATAAGGAAAAGAAAAATTTAACTGGAAAGATTCAAAATGTTACAGAAGCAAAACTACAATTCTTTAAATCAATTATGGAATTAGATGAAGAAAAACTTTCTAGTGAAGAGTTTGTAAATAGTGTTAAAAACGAGATACTTAACAATAATATTTATGTCTTTACACCGAAAGGTGACATATTTGAACTACCTAAAGGAGCAACACCTATTGATTTTGCTTACAAGATACACTCCGAGGTTGGCGATACGATGGTAGGGGCTATTGTAAATAATAATATTGTGCCTCTAAATTATGAGATAAAAAATAACGATATTGTAAAAATAATAACTAATAGAAATTCGACACCTTCCAAAGAATGGTTGTCGATTGCCAAAACTACACAAGCCAAAAATAAGATAAGAAATTTCTATCAAACTAGTGAATATGGCGATTGGATGGAAAAGCGAGGATATAAGTGTATGTATCTTGCTTTTATGGATGAGGCAAGAAATATACATG